>CAMOXP010000039.1 GCA_946629205.1 uncultured Bacillota bacterium | reverse complement strand
GCGAAGCTCTCCTCCCACGTGCCGCTCATGTCCACATCGCCGAAATCATAGACGACCGGCTGGGTGTCCAGAAGGTGCCAGTCGTCGGTGGCGCATGGCATATAGACGGCGCCGAATTCACGGAGCTTCGCCGGTCCTTCAGCTGCGCCTGCTTCCTGACTTGTTCCCCCATCAAAAGGAATGCCAAGTATCAAAACCTTGGCATTCTCTGGATTATTTGCATTGATATCGAGCCACTTGTTCATGAAGTCCCCCTGTCAGATCGAGAACCTCTCCCGATACTCATCAAAGTATTTTGTGAATGTCACATCCTTCATCTTCTTCAGGCTGGACAGGTATTTATGCGTATCGAAGTTCTCGCTTCCTAATTCTATCATACCGACGGCGATGTTGGAACAGTGGTCGGAAATACGCTCATAGTTTGTGATCAGATCATTGAATACAAAACCTTTCTCCAAAGCGCATTCCCCTCTCTGGAGTCTGTCAACGTGATGGTTCTTCATCTCATCGCATAGATTGTCAATCAACTCTTCCAGAGGCTCAACTCTCGTCGCCAGTTCCAGATCGCTGTTGATAAAGGCGCTGGTCGCCAGGGAGACGACCTCTGTAATAGCTTCCCGCAGGACAGACAGTTCGTGATTCGCCTCATCAGAGAACTGGATTTCTTTTTCGTGAATCTCCTGCGCGCATTCGGCGATATTTCTGGCGTGGTCGGAAATACGCTCGAAGTCTGTGATGGAATGCAGGAATTCGTAGACCTGCTCGTTCTGTTTCTTCGTCAGCTCCCGTGCAGAAATCTGTACGATGTAGGCTCCCAGTCTGTCTTCGTAGATATCGACTTCTTTCTCCGCTTTGCGGACCTTCTGGAATCCTTCGTCAGTATAGTTGTGCAGGAGATCAAAGGCATCCTGCAGACTCTGCTGCGTGAGATCCGCCATGGCATCAATGGCCTGATGGCTCTGCTCCAGGGCAAGGGTCGGATGCTGAATAAATCTCTGTTCCAAACGTGCGACCGGTTCCGGCAGCAGTTCTTTTGCCTCTGCAGCTTCCTCTTCCGGCTTATCTTTAACGATCGCACAGGCGATTTTTTCAAGCAGCCCGACGCAAGGGAAAAGAACCACAACGACAACGAACCGGAACAGCGTATTCATCAGCGCCATGGTCACTGCAGTTATGGTCAGGGACATGATCGGGAAACTGAATATCGCGTTGAGGATATAGAAGACAACGCCGCAGAACAGGG
This sequence comes from uncultured Bacillota bacterium, assembly GCA_946629205.1. Taxonomy (GTDB): domain Bacteria; phylum Bacillota; class Clostridia; order Peptostreptococcales; family Anaerovoracaceae; genus Lentihominibacter. The sequence continues at coordinate 8,587 of CAMOXP010000039.1, read as the reverse complement.
CGCCGAAGACATCGATCAGAAGGTGGACTAACGCTGTCCTGACGCCATTGATGTTTGCGCCCAGCGCACTAATGAGTACCGGAACCGCTCCCCCTACGGCGATGCCCAGCAGCATCGGAAATGCTTCCTGGAACTGCAGCACGCCTGTCATCGCCAGGGCCTGCAGAATACCAACTGCTGCTGCAGAACTCTGGATCAGTGCTGTGAACGCCATGCCGATCAGAATGCCGAGCAGCGGATTCGCCATTGCGGACAGGAAGTTCAGGAACGAATCGGTTTCGCAGAACGGCTTGACCGCATTGGTGATCGCTGTCATGCCGTACATGAGGATCGCAAATCCCATCAGGATCTCACCAACCTGATTCTTTGTCTGGGAATGGGTGAATTTGCGCAGATAGATTCCGATGACCGCAACGATTCCTGTGATCGTCGCCGTCGATAAAAGGGTGACCCATCCGCTTGCTCCCTGTATAGCAGAGAGGCAGACGATCCACCCTGTGATGCTCGTTCCCAGTATTGATCCGAGAATAATGCTGACTGCCTGTCTGAACTTCATCATCCCGGAATTGACGAAGCCGATGGTCATGATGGAGGTTGCCGTTGAAGACTGCACTACTGCAGTAACGCCAACGCCCAGAAGCATGCCCTTAAAAGCGTTGCTTGTCAGGTTGAACAGAAACAGCTCCAGCTTGTCGCCGGCAACTTTATTGAGTCCGTCTCCCATGAGAGTGATACCGAACAGGAACAACGCGATTCCGCCGAAAAAGGCAATGATACTTACTGCTAACATCCTATCTCCTCGCCACCATCAAAACGCAAGTAGTGGGCGGGTCCATTCCCGCCCACTATAATATTATCCTTTTGGCAATAGTCAAGTCAATGTAAACTTGCAGTAAGTTTTTGGTAAAGAAGCCTGCTGTTTTACTCGGCCGTCTGCTCCGGAACGCTGCTTCCGCTGCCGGTATCCTCTTTGGCGATCTCCGTCAGGGAGCTCGCAAGTCCTGCCAGACCCTGGATCTCCGACGGAATGATGATCTTGGTGCTCTGTCCGTCCGCCGCTTTTTCAAAAGCCTCCAGGCCTTTGAGCGTGAGAACTTCCTTCGTCGCGCCCGCCTGCGCGATCATGTGGATTCCTCTCGCCGTCGCCTCCTGCACCTTGAGGATCGCCTGGGCTTCACCTTCCGCTCTGCGGATGGCGGCTTCCTTTTCGGCTTCCGCTTCCAGTATCAGTGCTTCCTTATTACCTTCCGCAATCAGTACGGCCGATCTCTTCTCACCTTCTGCCTGCAGGATCGCTTCTCTCTTTTCTCTCTCCGCTCTCATCTGCTTTTCCATGGCTGCCTGAATGTCACGCGGCGGATTGATGTTCTTGACCTCGACACGGTTGATCTTGATTCCCCATGCGTCCGTCGCTTCATCCAGGACCAGTGTGATCTTCGAGTTGATCAGCTCACGGCTCGTCAGCGTCTCATCCAGTTCCAGTTCACCGATGATGTTACGGAGCGTCGTGGCGCTCAGATTCTCAATGGCTGCCATCGGGTTCTCCACGCCGTAGGTGAAGAGTTTCGGATCTGTCACCTGGAAGTATACGACGGTATCGATCTCAATGGTTACATTATCCTTCGTGATCACCGGCTGCGGCGGGAAATCGATGACGTGTTCCTTGAGCGACACCTTCCTTGCCACTTTGTCGATAAGCGGGATCTTGAAGTGCAGTCCCGTCTGCCACGTCTGCATATACGTTCCCAGACGTTCTATGACGAACGCATTTGCCTGCGGTACGATTCTGATGTTCGTAACGATCAGCAGAATCACAATGATGATAATGATGATAACAATGATGCTTGAAAACATTCTTCTATCTCCTTTCGTCTAATCCTTTTTCTTAACGCTTCACTACCGTCAGCGTTACACCCTGTATATCTGTAACGGTTACCTGCTGTCCTGCGGGGATTTCCTCTTCACCCACACATTTCGCTGTCCAGATCTTGCCGTCCAACCGCACCCTGCCGGGCTGCCCCGGTTTGATTTCTTCCTCCACAAGAGCCGTCTGCCCGATTACCGTTTCGACATTCGTCTTCTGGATCTTCTTGTCCAGCATCCTTTTCTTGAAGGGCCGTGTTGCGATGATCAGTATGATCGACACAATGATAAACACGATCACCTGGACCAGTGGACCGGCGCCTGCCATAGCTGCGACGCAGCCGCCCAGGGCGCCGCCCGCGAACCAGATGGACGTCAGTCCCTGTGTGAATATCTCAATCACAATGAACACGATGATCGCCGCTACCCATATGATTGTCATGTTGCCTAATAATACTTCTGCCATTTCCCGCCTCCTTTTACAGATCGTTTTTATGTTTTTCGAGGAGCTCATGCATTTCCTTCGTCGTCAGAAGACCTGACTTGTGAAGTGTCTTGAGACTCTCCTGATAACCGGTATACTTCGTGCCTTTCTCTATGTGCATATCTTCATGATCGCACTTGCCTTTGCGGAATTCTTTGAGCGTCCATTTGTCGATTACTTTGTGGGCAAGTCGTTTCTCAGTCCGACGATTTGAGATGTCTCCCATCACAGCATTCTCGAAAGACGATTTCGTTCTTTTCACCTGTCTGCCGGCCTGCACCCCGTTTCTCAGGAACTTGTAGATGAACCAAAAGACAGCAATCGTGAAGACAGCGCAGATAATGTTCCGGATCACCGGGCCGGTTTCTCTGTCGTTGTCGAAATAATATTCGGGGTATCCGCTGTCGCCGCCGCTATCATCGCCGCCGCTGCCGCCGCCGTCGATCCTGTTGTCGATCAGCTCGACCGCATAGCCGTACCCCTGAAGGGACTCAGCGATCTGATCGCACACGTTTTGATCAGATGGGTCTTCAAAGAGCAGTACCTCGTGGACCCCTCCGTTCGTCGTGAAGTCACAGGCCAGATAGAGCAGATATTTCTTTCCCTCCACCTCCACATTCTGACGAATGACGTAGGTGAAATCATCCTCTTCCTTCAGATACTTCGTATCGCTCCTGCTCCAGTTATTTGCGTCAGGGAAGACTTCCTCCATGACGTATTCAATGGCGTTGTCTCCTGCGTCTTCCAGATAAGCTTCCGTTTTTTCTTCTGTATTGCAGTAGAAAAACGAATTGTCATACGGATCCGCGCAGATCCACAGTTCGCCCTGCTTCGCGCCGTCCTGATCCTGCAGTTCGAGCACCTTGTAAGCCCGTTCATCGCTTTCGACCGTTTCCGCATCTTCATCAATGCTTCCGAACTCTTCGATCTGCCAGGATGCAGGGGCAGCAATATAAAATGTCTCTCCCCGCACTGAAGTGTGCCTGAGATCCTCTGCCCAGCAGACAGACGCCGCCAGGATCTGGACGACAAGCAAAAGCAACACAGTATATGCTGTAATGATCTTGATCCGCCGCTTCTCTTTCATGTGCCTTCTTCCTGATTAACTGCTCTCGTCTTTCCTTAAAATATTGTATCACATTGCAAAGAAAAAAGGCATCGCATATATAAACACGATGCCTTACTTTTGATTCCATTTGATTCCGCTTTTCCTATTTGGTTTTGACTTTCTTCTTGCCGCTCCATTTGGAGTAGTAGGTCTTTGAACCGACGGTTTTATAGGCTCTGTATTGTACGTAGTAGGTCGTCTTCCGTTTGAGTTTTTTTACGGTCACACTATCCTTCGCATATCCTTTGACCTTGACGTACTTCGCTTTTGTGAATTTCGAATTCTTCGCAATGCGCACCTGATACCCGGTGATGGCGCTTTTGTACTTCGCCTTCTGGCTTTTGCTCATGGCGTACCATCTTATCTGAATTTTTTTCTTGTACCGCTTCGGTGTTTTGATCTTTTTGACAAGGGGCGGCATGATCTTATATGTCAGCGTCTTCGATCCTACGTATTGCCCAAGCCCTGTAACAGTAACCTTGTATGTTCCGACTGCCTTGCGGTTTTTCGGATAAGTCACCTTGTAATTCGCCTTCGGCAGAGTCTTGTTTGCTTTTATTACAGTGACGGCAGGCGATTTGGGGCTGCCGTTGTATACATATGAAATGCAGGACAGGCTTGCCCTATACAGTCCGAAGCTTTTGGCCATATAATTGAATGCTCTGCTCAGATCCATGAGACCGTATCCGAAGTAATCATCGCGCCCCGCCTTTCCTTTATCGATGCAGGTTGTTCTGAGGATCTCTTTGAATCCGGTGCCGTTGACCGACTTGTCTAAGGATTTGATCATGGCAGCCATCGCCGCGACCTGCGGCGCTGAGCCGGATGTTCCGGTCATAGAGAAATAACCTGGTTTATCGTCTTTCACAGAAGGCATGAGTATGCCTCTGCCCGGCGCCACAACATCGACATATTGGTTGTATGTGGAGAAATTAGAGTGCGCCCCGTTGCTCTCAATAGAGCCAACACTTACAACGCTGCTGTAGGAAGCCGGATACTCTATCGTACAGTCATAGTCATTCCCCGATGCCGCCACCAGAATTACGCCCTTTGCAGCAGCCCGCTTGCAGGCATCGTTCATCGCCACACTTTCATTGGGATCGCCAACACTCATATTGATCACATCTGCGCCGTGAGATGCCGCGTAATCAATACCCTGTATGAGCCAGGAATGCTTGCCCCCTGTAGCCCCGCTGGTAATCTTGATCGGCATAATCGAAGCTTGCGGCATGATGCCTGTCAGACCCTTCTGATTGTTGTATGAAGCCGCAATGATTCCGGCAACGCCCGTGCCGTGTCCGATGGTATCCGTGATATCGGTTGATCCGTTGGTTGTGTTGTATGGGGAGACAAAATGGGTGTTTTCAAAATCCGGATGAGACGTCATTACTCCGGTGTCAAGCACCGCAACGACTGCGCCCTTACCGAAGATGCCTCTATCCCATACATAAGGCGCCTTGGTCATCTCCAGAAACCAGCCATAGCCTCCGTAATACGGATCGTTCGGTCCCATCACATTGATGACGTAGTCCGGCTCTATGTATTCGATCATATCCGCGTCAGCGACTGCATCGATCGTTTCCAAAGAGTCTGCTGTGTAGAGTTCGTTATCAATGAGTTCAGCAGCTTCACCGCTTTCCGGATCACTTTCGAGCTCATCGATAGCTGTTTCCATCTTTTTGATTTCTTTCTTTGTCACATCGTCTTCAAGCTTGTATATGAATCCGTTGTAGTCAGTCTCGTTCAGATCGTCCAGGGCCGCCGCATCGCCGTTTTCATCATGCGCCACAACGAGTTCCTCCAACTCAGCTGCCGCTTCGGGGGAATCTGCGTCCGCCTGCTGTGCTTCCGGTTCTTCCGCCTCCGGCTGCACCACATCCGCTTCTGTGTCCACAGCATCTGTTTCAACATCCGGAGCTATGGTTTCCGGGTCTGCGGCTTCCGGTTCTGTCACTTCATCAACCTCGTCTACACCGGCAGGTGCTGCAGCGTCCACGGATTCGCCTGCAAGAACCACGTCTTCATCTGTTTCCGCAGCGATAATCCCTGTCGGAACGAACAATGTCCCCATGGCAAAAACGACTGCAACAATCATTGCTGTCAGCCGCATCGATGCCTTTTTATTTGTTCCGTCCGACATAAACCGTTTCATAATAAAATACCTCAATTGTATTTTACACCGAGCCGGGTTCAGTATCGTGAAGATTCTGTAAATATTAACAAATATTTATTTTACATCCCGGCTGCCCGAATGACGTGCTTCATCAGAACGGCTGTGGTGACGTTTCCGACGCCGCCCGGCACCGGCGTGATCGCCGCCGCCTTTGGCTCCGCTTCAGCGAAGTCAACATCGCCGCAGAGGTTCCCCTCTTCGTCTACGTTGATGCCTACATCTATGATGATCTGCTCCTCGCCAAGCTTGTCTGCGCCGATCATCTTCGCGCGGCCCAGCGCCGTGATGACAATATCCGCGTCTCTGCCGGCTTCCGCGAAATCATCGGACTTTGTTCTGCTGTGGCAGACTGTGATCGTCGCGTGCCGCGCCATGAGCATCATTGCGACCGGTTTGCCTATGACCAGGCTTCGTCCGAAGATCGTCGCCTTCCTCCCCTTGAGCACGATCCCGTAGTGGTCCAGCATCTCCATGACCGCTTCTGCTGTGCAGGGCGGGTAGCCGATTGGCGTATCCATGAACACGCCCGCCATGGATCCGGAAGTGATTCCGTCCATATCCTTTTCCGGCGCGAGTGCTTCGCAGACTCTCTTCTCGTCGATGTGCTTCGGCAGCGGCCGGAACATCAGAACGCCGTGGATGCTGTCATCCTGATTGATCCTCTCGATCTCACCGAGCAGCGCTTCCTCTGTCATCTCTTCCGGGAACACAAACTGTTTCACCTGTACGCCGGTTTTCTCTGCCCGCTTCAGCGCGCCTCTTTCATAGGCCAGGTCGCCCGGTTTCTCGCCGAGCCTTACGATGGCCAGCGTGGGCGTGATGCCTTTGCTCTGCAGCTCACTGACTGCCTCTTTGTTTCTTTCTGTGATCGCTTTGGCGACCGGTCCGCCTTTTAACAACTCTGCCATGTCTTCTAACTCCTCTATCTTCTTATTTCATGCTTTATTTCATGTTTTTCAGGAACGACATTCTGTGGATCGGGCATGTTCCGTGGGCGCGGATACCCTCATAGTGAGCCGCTGTTCCATAGCCCTTGTTTTTTTCAAAGGCGTACCACGGATATTCCTTCGCGTATTCTACCATCATCCTGTCCCTTGTGACCTTCGCCACGATGGATGCAGCCGCAATGGCCAGGACCTTCGCATCCCCTTTGACGACTGCGTGCTGCGGTTTATCCAGCCCTTCCAGGGTCACTGCGTCGATCAAAACGAAATCGATGCGGGCATCTGCTGCGCCGCCTTCCTTCACTCGCAGCTGCAGGTCGCAGGCCGTGACGGCTTCCTTCATCGCCTTTTTCGTCGCCTGCAGGATGTTGATCTCGTCGATGACTTTGTGATCCGCCATACCGATCCCATATGCCAGACACCGATCCAGGATCTGGTCATACAGTTCCTCACGCCGTTTCTCGCTGAGCTTCTTCGAGTCGTCTACGCCGAGCACATCGAAGTCCTCAGGCAAAACCACCGCAGCTGTGACAACGGGTCCTGCCAGCGGCCCTCTGCCGACCTCGTCTACGCCGGCAACAAACCGGTATCCTTCTGCATGCAGAGATGATTCCGGTTCCTTCATTTCCGCGAGACGCTGCTTCTGTTTCTCGATCCGTTCCTGTTTCGTCATCTTATTCCACGCCTTTCTCCGGCCACTCGAGTGTGATGCGGCCGATCTTCGCCGCCCGGAACTCATCAAGCAAAAGCTTTCCGATCCGTTCGTAATCGATCCGTTTGCCCGGCAGGATACATCCGCGTTTTATGGCCATCTGGTGCATGTTCGCCAGGGCAGCGTCTGTCTCCGTTTCGATAGGATATCCCGTCTCCGGCGATTCGTCGCCTTCCTCCAGCAGTTCCTCGAGCTTATACCGCTCGCGCAAAAGCTCCGGATACCGTACGGTCAGCACTTTGATCAGTTCCATGGCCAGTGTCGGCACGTCAAGGATCTCGTCTTTGATGGATCCGCAAAACGCCAAGTTCATGCCGACGTTCGGGTCTTCGAATTTCGGCCAGAGGATCCCGGGCGTATCCAGAAGCTGCATGCCGTTTTCCAGCGTCAGCCACTGCTTGCCCTTTGTGACTCCGGGCCTGTCCCCGGTCTTGGTGCTTTTGCGTCCGGTCATCCGGTTGATCAGGGAGGACTTGCCGCAGTTTGGCACGCCGACGATCATCAGCCGGCACGGTTTCAGGGCGCTTCTGCCGGTACGCTCCGCTGCCACTTTTTCGAGGATGGCAAAGATCTGCTTCGTTCCTTCTCCGGTCATGGCATTCAAAACCACCGCGCCGGGCAGCCGCTCTTTCCACAGGCTGTTTGCTTTCGCGTCCGCCAGATCGCTCTTGTTGAGGGCGATGATCCGGGGCTTGGCGCTGACCAGTTCGTCGATGATCGGGTTCCTGCTGGAGACGGGGATCCGCGCATCGATGACCTCGATGACGGCGTCGACCATTTTTAAGTTGTTCTGGATAAGTTCCCGGGTCTTCTTCATGTGACCGGGATACCAGTTGATGTTCTGTACCATTATACTTTATACTTTATACTTCTATACTTCTGCCTTTGCACTGCCGCCTTCGGTTTCAGACTACAAAACAAAAGCGGGGATTTCCCCCGCTTTTTCTTCTGTCCGGTTTCTGTCTGCTGATCAGTCCTTACGAGTCTTGATCTTAGCGGACTTACCTGTTCTCTGACGCATGTAGTGCAGTCTTGCTCTTCTGACCTTACCGCGTCTAACTACTTCGATCTTTTCAACCAGCGGTGAGTGGATCGGGAATGTCTTCTCGACGCCAACGCCTGAAGCGATTCTTCTTACTGTGAAAGTCTCGCCGATTCCGCCGCCCTGTCTCTTCAGAACGAAGCCCTCGAATATCTGAATTCTTTCTCTGTTACCTTCTTTGATTTTAACGTGAACCTTGACGGTATCTCCAACGTTAAATGCAGGGATGTCAGACTTCATATATTCATTTGTTACTGAGCT
>CAMOXP010000038.1 GCA_946629205.1 uncultured Bacillota bacterium | reverse complement strand
AAAGGAATCGCCGGGTTTTATTATGTGAAATCCGGCGAAACAGTATACAGATGCAGGGCGAAGGGAGCCTTCAAGGAGCAGGGCATCAAGCCTGCGGTCGGAGACGAGGTCCGTTTCCAGATCGGGACGGAGGAGGACAATACCCTCGTCACGGAGATTCTGCCGCGCAAGAACTGGTTCATCCGCCCATTTGTGGCGAATGTGGACTGCTTCGTGATCGTGGCGGCAGCCAAGCGTCCGGCGCCCATCCTGCGGACCATTGACCGTTTTCTGGTCATGGCCGAGAAGGCGCATACGGATATCGTCTTTTGCATCAATAAATGCGACCTGAAGGGGAAACAAGAGGAACTGAAGCAGATCTACGGTCCCCTGTATCCGGTCGTTTGCGCCGGAGAAGGAATGGACGACAGCCTTGCTGAACTGCGGCAGCTGATCAAGGGGAAGAAGGCAGTCCTTGCCGGCGCGTCGGGCGTGGGGAAATCCACGATCCTCAACCGGCTGCATCCGGAGGCGCTGATGGAGACAGGCGCGATCAGCGAAAAGTCGCAGAGAGGAAAGCATACCACAAGACACAGTGAACTTTTCGCACTGGATGACGAAGGCACCATGATTTTCGACACGCCGGGATTCACATCCTTTGATATCCTGACCGCGGACGAGGAGGAACTGCAGTTCCTCTATCCGGAAATCGGAGCATTTGCGGGGCAGTGCAGATACGACAACTGCAGACACTTGGCAGAGCCCGAGTGCGCTGTGAAGCGGGCATTGGAAGAAGGGAAAATCGCACAGAGCCGTTACAATTCCTATAAGGAACAGATGGAGGAACTCATAAAATGAAGAAACTGGCACCCTCGATTCTTTCGGCAGATTTTTCAAAGCTGGCGGAAGAAGTGGCACAGATCGAAGCAGGCGGCGCGGACTATATCCACGTGGATGTTATGGACGGACATTTCGTACCGAACATCTCATTTGGAGCAGCGGTCATGAAGAGTCTTCTGGGCAAGACAAGCCTGCCTTTCGACGTGCATCTGATGATCGAGAACCCTGACGACTACCTGGAAGATTTTATGACTGACAATACGGCGTTCATCACCGTGCATCAGGAGGCGTGCGTACATCTGAACCGGACGGTGCAGCACATCAAATCCCTGGGCGCGAAAGCAGGCGTTTCCCTGAATCCGGCCACATCGCTGTCCGTTCTGGATTATATCATCGAGGATGTCGATTTGGTTCTGATCATGTCGGTCAATCCTGGATTTGGCGGACAGAAATTCATCCCGTCGGCGATGGAGAAGATCAGAGAACTATCCGAGGTCAGAAGAGCAGAAGGACTGAACTTCGAAATCGAGGTCGACGGAGGGGCGAATCTGGACAACGTGCAGGAACTCGCCTCAGCCGGAACAGATATCATCGTTGCAGGTTCGGCAGTGTTCAAAACGCCGGACATCACCGAAACGACAAAGCAGTTCATCAGTAAGATAAGGAGCATCTAAATGAGAATCATATTGGATGGAATGGGCGGTGACAACGCTCCGGAAGAAATCGTCAAGGGCGCTGTGGAAGCAGCGAAAGAAATCGAGGATGAGATCATCATCGTCGGGAAGCCGGATGCGATCGAAAAACAGCTGAAGAAATGCAAATACAAAGGCGAACAGATCCGCATTGTTCCCGCGCAGGAAGTCATCACCATGGAGGACAGCCCGGTCAAAGCGATTCGTCACAAGAAGGACTCCTCTCTTGTTGTCGGGCTCAATATGCTCAGGGACGGCGAAGGTGACATGTTCGTTTCCGCAGGGAACACCGGCGCCCTGATCGTTGGTTCCAGACTTCTGCTCGGCAGGATCAGAGGAATCGACAGGCCGGCGCTGGCGAGCATCTATCCCGACATGACAGGCGGCGACCCCTGCATGCTGGTGGACGCGGGCGCGAGCTCCGAATCCAAAGCCAGGAATATGCTGGAGTACGGTCTCATGGGAAGTGTCTATGTGGAGAAGGTCTGGGGAAGATCCAACCCCCGTGTCGGACTCGTAAACCTGGGCGCGGAAGAAAGCAAAGGCACCAGTGTGACGAAGGACGCATACCAGATGCTTGCATCTTCCAAACTGAACTTCATCGGAAATGTCGAGGGAAGGGACGTTCCGAAAGGCGTCTGCGATGTCATCGTCTGCGACGGGTTCACCGGAAACGTCATCCTCAAACTGACAGAAGGCGTTTCACTAAGTATATTCAAACTGATCAAGGACACCCTGAAGAGCAATGTCAAGGCGATGGTGGGCGGCGCGCTGATCAAATCGAAACTCAGCGGGCTCAAGGATGAATTCGACTACGAGGAATACGGCGGAGCGCCAGTGCTGGGCGTATCAGGTCCTGTTATCAAGATGCACGGTTCATCAACAGCGCGTGCAGTCAAGAGCGCCATCCTCAGGGGACTGCCTTACGCAGAAGAGAACGTCGTCGACATCATCAAACAGGAGATGCTCGACGTAGCCGAATATATAGAAGAAGACTGATTCCTGTATGAAAAGCATCGAAGAAAAAATCGGATATCATTTCAAGGATAAAAAACTGCTGGAAACGGCTTTGACGCACAGCTCCTACGCCAGAGAAAAAAACAGCGCGGAGTACAATGAGAGAATGGAATTTCTCGGCGACGCCATGCTCGACGCGATCGCAGGCGAGGAGCTGTACAGAATGTTTCCCGGCAGAGAAGAAGGATTTCTCTCAAGAACAAGGGCAAGCCTCGTCTGTGAGAAATTTCTTTTTGAAGTCGCCATGCAGCGGGAAATCGGGGAGCATCTCAGACTCAGCGCAGGCGAGGAAAAGTCCGGCGGCCGCAGCAGACCTTCGATTCTGTCAGATGCTGTAGAGGCGCTGATCGGCGCCGTGTTCCTGGATGGAGGATATGAAGCGGCGAGAGATGTCGTGCTCGGTCTTCTGGCAGACGGACTGCGGGAAGTCAAAGAAGGCAGGGCAGTGACCAAAGACTATAAAACCGCGCTGCAGGAGCTTTTGCAGGCAGAAGGTCTTTCAGCGGGAGAAATACAGTACGTAGATGCGGGTCAGAGCGGTCCGGATCATGACAAGGTGTTTACGGTCAAGCTGATCGTAGCAGGCAGCCAGGCTGCCGAAGGGGAAGGGAAGAGTAAGAAGCAGGCTCAGCAGAACGCTGCGAGGGCTGCGCTTTCAAGGAGACAACATGTTATTTAAGAAAATCGAGATGCACGGGTTCAAGTCATTTGCGGAACCCATAACAATTGAATTCAACGAAGGCATTACTGGGATCGTCGGCCCGAACGGCAGCGGCAAAAGCAACATCAGCGACGCGATCCGATGGGTTTTGGGCGAGCAGAGCCCGAAGATGCTGCGCGGCGGCAAGATGGAAGAGGTCATATTCAACGGAACGGACAGCAGGAAGTCCCGCGGCATGGCCGAGGTCACGCTGTACATCGATAACAGCGACGGCACACTGCCGATCGATTACAAGGAAGTCGCCATCACCAGAAGAATGTTCCGCTCCGGAGAGAGCGAATACTATATCAACGGAAACCAGTGCAGGCTGCGGGATATCCGCGAGCTTATCATGGATACCGGAATCGGCGTAGACGGATACTCACTGATCGGCCAGGGAAAGATCGCTGAAATCATCAGCAACAACACCGAGTCGCGCAGGGAGATCTTCGAGGAAGCGGCCGGCGTTGTCGCTTACCGCACCAGAAAGGCGGAAGCCGAGAGAAAGCTGGCGTCCACGACCCAGAACATGGACCGCGTCCAGGATATCATCGGGGAAATCGAAGGAAGAATCGACGGACTCCGGGAAGAAAGCGAAAAGGCACAGGAATACCTGGAACTGAGAGACCGGAACAAATCCCTTGAGATCAACATCATCCTCAAGAATGTAGAAGGCCTCGAAAGAAAAAACGAGTCCATGGAAGAGGATCTGCGCAACATCGTCTTCAATCTCCAGCGGCTCAAGAGTGAGAAGGAGCGGCTCGAAGAGGAAATAGGCGAAGCCGGCAGCAAGAATGAAACGCTTGAAAACATATCCGTGGACGCCCGGGAAGCGCTGATCCGCGCCATCGACAAACTGAATCTGGCAGTGAACAAATCCGACGTCGACAAAGAGAAAATGTCTGCCATCGAAGACAATACCGCCAGGATCAGCGAAGAAATCAAGACGCTGGAAGAGAAAAAAGAAAGAGAAGAAGCCAACGCGGTTTCCTTCATGCAGCAGAAGGAGGAAGCGGACCGGCAGGCGGCGGAAGCAGAGGAAGCGCTCAACGGGATCATCGAACGATACAATGCGGTCGCAGATGATCTGAGCCGTTACGGCGAAGAGGCTGACGCAGCCAGAAATGAAATCTTCCGCCTGAACGCAGAGATCACTGCCTGCAGATCTGAGATCGGCAGCATGCAGCTGATCAGCGACACCCTGCAGAGAAGAGAAACAGCTCTGCAGAGTGAACGGGACGCCGGGGAAGATACAGAGAAACAGGCCAAAGAGGATCTGCAGAGAGCGCAGACGGAACGGGACGAACTGGCAGAGCGGGCGGAAACACTCCTCAGAGAAATCGAAGATACTGCCGCCGCCCATGAGAAGGCTATGGAAGAGGAACGTCGCCTGTCCCGTTCGGCAGAAGAACTCAGGCTTTCCCTTGGAAGAATGTCTGCGAGACTTAAGACCATCGAAGAGATGGAGAGCAATTACGAAGGATATTCCAATGCGGTCAAACACGTGATGAAGGCCGGCATGTCCGGGATCCACGGCGTTGTGGCAGAGCTCATTCAGGTGCCGGCAGGCTACGAAACAGCAGTGGAAACTGCCCTCGGGCAGTCTTTGCAGAACATCGTCTGCGAGGATGACACGAGCGCGCGCAGAGCCATCCGGTCGCTGAAGGAAAACAAAGCCGGAAGAATGACCTTCCTGCCGCGCAAGTCCATCAGAGGAAGAGAGAAACCTGATCCGTCGCTGAAGGATCAGCCGGGATTTGTTGGTTTTGCACCGGAATGCATTTCTTACGATAAAAAGTACGAGAATATCATCAGCTATCTGCTGGGCAGAGTCGTGGTCGTGCGCGATCTGGAGAGCGCGATCAACATTTCGAAACAGGAACGCGACATCCTGACTGTGACCATGGAAGGGGAGATCATCAACGCCCGCGGCGCGATCACCGGCGGCAGATTCAAGCATAAGACAGCCAACATTCTGGACAGAAGAGCCGAAATGGCGCGGCTGGATAAAGAAATCAAAGAAGGCACCGAGAAACAGGAAGAATACAGCGACGAACTGGACGATCTGCAGGTCGAAATCAAAGGCTATGAAGAGGAAATCAAAAGCCTCGATGAGAACCAGCGCAGCATCGAGAGTTCTCTCATGCTGAAGGAGAACGCGATCCGCATTGCAGAAAGCGCTCTGGAAGATATGAAGAGCAGCGCCGGCAAGGTGGACAAAGAGCTGCTGAGCATCCGGCAGGAGCAGGAAGACAACGCGGCGGCGATCAAGAAGGTCAACGCGGATATCGAAGCGAAGGAAGCGGCTGTCCGGGACGCCGAGGCAGCGTGCGAAGAAAAAAACCGTCAGTACGAAGACAAAAAAACAGAAGCAAGAGGGATCAGTGAGGAAATCACGACAGCGAGGATCCTCGTCAACACCTGCGGCGAGAAAAAAGCCCATGCAGACGATATCGCAGACAGGATCAAGGAATCCATCGCGGAGATCACCTCCGATCTGGAAACGAGAAAACTGCGTCTGGAACTGCTGGAGGAAGAAAGAAGCCAGATCACGGAAGGGCATATGAATATCGACGAGATGATCGGGGAACTGGAAGCCGAAAAGATCTCCGCCGAAGAGCACCTGCAGACAGTGACGGACGAGAAGTCCGCCCTCACTGCGCGGCTGGCCGAACTCAACAAAGACAAAGACGAACTGTCGGGGAAGATCCAGACCTTCCAGGATCAGAAATACGATCTGGATGTGCGCAAGGCGAAGCAGGATACACAGCTCGAAACCTATAAGGAAAAGCTGTGGGAGGACTTCGAAGTTTCCTATATCCAGGCGATGGAATTCAAGGCTGAAGACTTCGTGATGTCCAGAGCCGTCAAAGAGAACCGGCAGATCAAAGGACGCCTGCGGGAGCTGGGAGAGGTGAACGTCGGCGCCATTGAAGAATACAAACAGGTCAGCGAGCGGTACGAGTTCCTGACCAATGAGCGGGCGGACGTCCAGAAGGCCATGGACGACCTGAACGGCATCATCACGGAGATGGACAAAACCATCAAGAAGAGATTCCGTGAGAGCTTCGACCAGATCGTCGTGAACTTCGAGAAGCAGTTCCAGGTCCTGTTCGGCGGAGGCCACGCGGAGCTGCGGCTTTCGGACGAAAGCAATCCGCTTGAGGCGAGCATCGACATCGTCGCACAGCCGCCGGGCAAGAAACTGCAGAACATCAATCTGCTTTCGGGCGGCGAGAAGACGCTGACTGCCATCGCGCTCATGTTCGCGGTCCTGCAGGCCAAGCCGACGCCGTTCTGCATCCTCGACGAGGTGGAAGCGGCGCTGGATGACGCCAACATCGACCGGTTCATCAAGTGCCTGCGGCAGTTCGAGGGCATCCAGTTCACGTTGGTCACACACCAGAAGGCGACCATGGAGCACGCGGATGTGCTCTACGGCGTGACCATGCCGGAGAAGGGCGTGTCCAAGGTGCTGTCCCTGTCGCTGGAGGATGATCTGAGTAAATACAGTAACTAGGAGAACTATATGTTTGGAGAAAGAAAAGGATTTTTCGGGAGAATGTCGGAGCGTATCAACGATGCGCTTATGATGAATCCCACCATAGACGAGGACTTCTTCGACGAGCTGGAGGAGATCCTCATCACCTCCGATATCGGAATGGATACGACTGTGAAGGTCGTGGAAACACTCCGTACGGAGGTCAAAGCCAACAATATGACCAAGCCCGGTGTCATCAAGATCCGCCTTGGCAAGATCATCGCGGATACGATCAACAAGGGCGAGGCACAGAAGCTTTCGCCCGAGACTCCGCTCGTCATCCTGATGATCGGCATCAACGGCGGAGGCAAGACGACTTCCATCGGAAAGCTGGCGTACAAGCTCAAGAAAGAGGGAAAGACTGTCATGCTGGCAGCGGCGGATACCTTCCGTGCCGCAGCGGGTGAGCAGCTTCAGATCTGGGGCGACCGGGTCGGCGTGAACGTCGTCCGCCACGCAGAAGGCGCTGATCCTTCCGCTGTCATCTACGACGCCATCCAGTCTGCAAAAGCTAAGAACATGGATGTGCTCATCTGCGATACAGCCGGAAGACTGCAGAATAAGAAGAACTTGATGGATGAGCTTGCTAAGATGAACAAGGTCATCAGCCGCGAGTGGCCGGAAGCAGCCAGGGAGAACCTGCTCGTACTTGACGCCACCACAGGAAAGAACGCCGTATCACAGGTCTCTGAATTCGGAGAAGCGGCCAATATCACCGGCATCGTGCTGACCAAACTGGACGGCACAGCCAAGGGCGGCATCGTCCTGACCATCGCTGACGAATTCGACATGCCGGTCAAGTTTGTGGGACTTGGCGAGGGCATCGAAGACCTGGAAGAGTTTGACCCGCAGGATTTCGCGAAGGGGATATTCGAATGAGTTTGCCTTTGGTAGCAGTAGTTGGACGCCCGAACGTGGGCAAGTCCACATTCTTTAATAAAGTCGTCGGAAAGCGTCTCTCCATCGTCGAGGACACGCCCGGGGTGACCCGCGACCGCATCTATGCGGAAGCAGAATGGTGCGGCGTGCACTTCGCGCTGATCGACACAGGCGGCATCGAGCCTGACAGCAAGGACATCATCCTGTCCCAGATGCGGGAGCAGGCGGAGATGGCCATCGACACATCCGATGTGATCCTGTTCATGGTGGACGGCAAGGAAGGCCTGACCGCTGCGGACCGGGAGGTCGGCGAGATGCTCATGAAGACGGGCAAGAAGGTGGTTCTGGCGGTCAACAAGATCGACCGGCCGGATCTGCCCGATGATTTCTATGACTTCTATGAGCTGGGCCTTGGCGAGCCGATTCCGATTTCCTCTGCCAACATGCTGAATCTGGGCGATCTGCTGGACGAGATCGTTGGCAGTTTCCCGGAAGGCGCGGGACAGGAAGAAGACGATTCCATCAAGATCGCGATGATCGGAAAACCGAACGTAGGGAAGTCCTCCCTGGTCAACAAGCTCCTGGGAGAAAACCGCGTCATCGTGTCCCCGATCGCCGGGACGACGCGCGACTCCATCGACACGCCCTTCGAGTTTGACGGGGAACCGTATACGCTGATCGACACCGCAGGCATCCGCCGCAAAAGCAAAGTCAACGAAGACATCGAAAAGTTCAGCGTCATCCGTGCCGTCGCCGCCATCGAGCGCTGCGATGTGTGCATGCTCATGATCGACGCGCAGGAAGGAGTCACGGAACAGGACAAGAAGATCGCCGGCATCGCCCACGAGGCAGGCAAAGGCATCATCGTCCTGGTGAACAAATGGGATCTGGTCGAAAAAGAGACCAACACCATGAAGAAGTTCCGGGAGGAGATCGAAGCGGAGCTGGGCTTCATGTCCTATGCGCCGTCCCTGTTCATTTCGGCGCTGACAGGACAGCGCGTGAACCAGGTCATGGGGCTGGCCAAGGTTGTGGCAGAAAACCGCGCCATGCGCGTGCCGACAGGACAGCTGAACACAGTCATCACCGATGCGACCATGATGAAACAGCCGCCGTCCGACAAGGGCAAGCGGCTCAAGATATACTATGTAACGCAGGTCGGCGTCAAGCCGCCCCTGTTCTCATTCAAAATCAACTCGAGGCCTCTGATGCACTTCTCCTATTCCAGATATCTGGAGAACCAGATCCGGAAGGCCTTTGGGTTCGAAGGAACATCGCTGAAATTCGTGTTCCGCGAAAAGGGAGAAAAAGAAGAGGAGTACTAGTATGGGTGCTATCGAACTGTATGATGTGTTTCTGCTTGGCGCACTGGGGCTTGTTGCCTACTTCATCGGCAACATCTCTCCATCGACGATCATGGCCAAACGGCAGGGCCTGGATATCAAAAAAGAAGGCAGCGGCAACGCCGGAACGACAAACGCGCTCCGCGTTATGGGCAAGAAGGCCGGCGCCATCACCTGCATCGTGGATATCCTGAAGGGCGTGGTCGCCGTGCTGATCGGGCTTTTGGTCCTGGGGAATATCGGTTCGTATTTCTGCGCGCTCTGCGTGTTCCTGGGACACGTGTGGCCGATCGTCTATAAGTTCCAGGGCGGCAAAGGCGTGGCGACTGCTTTCGGCGCTGTGCTGGGGGTCAATCCGCTGCTGGCGCTGATTTCCCTGGTGATCGTTGCGATTGTCGTTTTCACATCGAAGAGAATGTCTCTTGGGTCGATCGTAGGGGCTGTATGTTTCGCGATCCTTGCCATATTTCTGGAACCGGGATTTTTTGCCTTTGCATGTGTGATGGCAATCATTATTCTGGTCAAGCACAGGGCGAACATCACGCGACTGATCCATGGGGAGGAACCGGTGATGGGCATATTCAAGAAGAAGGATGAAACTGAAACAACAGAAACAGAGGAAGGAGAAAAGGAAGATGAGTAATATCGGCGTAATCGGCGCAGGCAGCTGGGGCACAGCCCTGGCAACCGTTGTTGCAGACAAAGGCAATCAGGTCAGGATCTTCGATGTGGATGAGAAACACCTCAGATCCATGGAAGAGCATAGAGAAAATGTCGATTATCTTCCCGGCGTTCCTCTAAGTGACAATATTCAGATGGCGTATTCCAATGAAGACGCGCTGAAGGATGC
>CAMOXP010000037.1 GCA_946629205.1 uncultured Bacillota bacterium | reverse complement strand
ACAGATCGAGGACAGGATCGGTATGACACTGGATGAACTGATGGCTGACTGATGGATCGTGCCGTATTCAGAATATGATTGACAGAGAACTAGACAGTATTTTGAAATGCGTAGAAAAACCTGCGCGGTATACAGGAGGAGAGGTCAACATTGCCAGGAAGGATCCCGGCAGTGTCGATGTTCGCATGGGATTTGCGTTTCCGGACACCTATGAGATAGGGATGTCTTATATGGGAATGCAGATCCTTTATTCTATTTTGAACGCTAACGACAGAATCTACTGCGAGCGTCTGTTTGCGCCGGCCGGCGATATGGAGACCCTCATGCGTGAGAGGGGCAGGAAGCTCTTCACCCTTGAAACATTCACGCCGGCGGACGAGCTTGATCTGATTGGGTTCACACTGCAGTATGAGATGTCCTATACCAATGTGCTGAACATGCTTGATCTGGCAGGTTTGCCTGTGCGCAGAAGCGATCGTTTGGAGGCAGCTGCTCGCGGGGAGCATATGCCGGTCATTCTCGCCGGCGGACCGTGCGCGTTCAATCCGGAGCCCCTGGCCGACTTCATCGATGTGTTTCTGATCGGAGACGGAGAAGAACTGCTGGAGAAAGTCTGCGAGGCCTATGCAGACGCAAAGGCTGCAGCTTCTGATGCGGCAGCCTGTGATGCGGATTGTGATACTGCTTATGACATCCGCAGCGCGTTCCTCGGGAAAATCGCCGGCTGGGACGGCGTCTATATCCCCGAATTCTATGAAGTAGAGTACTATGACAGTGGAGCAGGAGCGCTGGCATGTACAGTCAAAGCCATTACGCCGGTGCATGATTTGGCGCCGGAAATGGTCATCCGGGCAGTTGTCCCGGACATCGACAAAGCAGCTTTTCCGACGTGCAATATCGTTCCGTTCATCGATACGGTCCATGACAGATCCGTTGTAGAGACCTTCCGGGGATGTACCCGCGGATGCCGGTTCTGTCAGGCCGGCATGATCTACCGGCCGGTCCGGGAGAGAAAGCCGGAAACGATCAAGCATCTGGCAATGGAACAGCTTGCCAATACAGGGCACGAAGAACTCTCATTGTTATCTCTGTCCACCAGTGATTACTCACAGTTTGAGGATCTTGCCGTGGATCTGATGGGCCTTTGCAAAGCGCAGAACGTGGCCCTTTCGCTTCCATCCCTCAGACTGGATTCCTTCTCGTTTAAGGTGCTGGATGAGATCCAGGGCTACCGCAAGTCCGGACTGACCTTTGCGCCGGAAGCAGGGACACAGAGACTGCGTGACGTGATCAACAAAAATATCACAGAGGACGATATCTATAGTGCAGTACGGCAGGCGGTGGAACTTGGGTGGGAGCACATCAAACTGTACTTTATGATCGGTCTTCCCGGAGAGACATATGAGGATCTTGACGGCATTGCGGAGATCGCGCGCCGTATTATGGACATCAACTATGAGATCCGCGGGCGGAAGGGCGGCAGATTCCGCGTAACAGTCAGCGTTTCCAACTTTGTGCCGAAGCCGCACACGCCGTTCCAGTGGGAGGCCCAGGACAGACCGGAGGACTTCATTGAGAAGCACAACTATCTGTCCGGCAAACTCCGCATCAAAGGCGTGACTTTTAACTACCATGAAACGCATACCAGCAACCTGGAGGCTGTGTTTGCCAGAGGAGACCGGAGAACGGGCAGGGTCCTGGAGGAAGCGTGGAAGAGCGGATGCACGTTCGACGCATGGACGGAGCACTTCCGGCCGGAGCTGTGGGAAGATGCTTTCGCTCGGTGCGCCGCGGAATTTGGGTTCGCCGACGGCGAAAGCCTGGAGGCATTCTATAATTACAGAAAACGCCGGGAGGACGAGATCCTTCCGTGGGATCATATCGATTCCTTTATAGACCGTCAGTTCCTGCTGGCAGAAAAACATAAGGCGGAGGCGGCGCAGACGACACCCGACTGCAGGCTCGGATGCAATCTGTGCGGCGTCAATGAACATACGGAGTGTTTTGTATAATGAAATACGTGATTCGATTCCAAAAGACAGGTGTGATTTGCTATACGTCACATCTCGACATCATGAAAGTGTTCAAACGGTCCTTTAAGAGGGCCGGGATCCGTCTTGCCTATTCGCAGGGTTTCAATCCCCATCCGAAGATGGGGTTTGCGCAGCCGCTTTCGCTGGGATATGAGAGTCTGGATGAGTACATCGAATTTGAGACAGTCGACATGGATGAGAACGGGACCCAGGTCAACGGGGATCAGCAGTTGATCCTGGACAAAATGCGCGCGATGATGCCGGAAGGTCTTGATTTACTGTCCATCAGGGAAGCGACCCATCCGAAGACCCTGGCAGCCAATACTATCGCGGCGGATTATCAGATCGAGATACCGCTGCCGGAAGGCGGGACCGGGTCCCTGCCTGCCGACGCCGGCGAAATCTGGCATGCATACATGGACCGGGATGAGATCATCACCCTCAAGAAACAAAAGAAGAAAAAGGATCCTGTTCCTGTAAACATCCGGCCGAAGATCCGCGAGATCACCTTCTATCTGATCGATGCCGGAACGCCGGACGCGATGCTCCGAGTCGAAGCATGCCTGGATTCCGGTAGTGATTCCAACTTGAGCCCGGAGCTTGTGATCACCACCATTCTGGATACTTTCGGAATGGAAATCCCAAGAAACGAAATCAGCGTCATCAGAAAGAAAATACATTTCAAGGAAATATTGACATAAAATACCAATCGTGTGATAATGAACGCATGATTGGTATTTTTTAAGGGGCGGAAAGGTGATTAGAGATGAAGAGTATTGTTGATGCGATCAAAAGCAATAAGGCTGTGCGTGATTTTTTTGAAGAATACGGACCGCAAATGCGAAAAATGGCAGTGATCTGCCTTCTGGGACTCGTGATTTTCGCAGGTTATGCGTTGATTCATGACGGCAATGAGTCGGAACTGCAGGTGTCTGAGAGAAGTACGGGCGGCGCAGGGACTACCGGCAGTTCTGCTGCAACCGATGGTAACACGCAGACTTCTGACAGTTCCGGTACGCCGCTGGATGGTACGATCTTTGTTGACATCGGCGGGGCTGTCAAAACTCCTATGCTGGCGGAACTGCCTGACGGCAGCCGCGTGGACGACGCCATCGAGGCAGCCGGAGGCCTCAGGAAAGAGGCCGATATGACGAATGTCAACAGGGCAGAATTCCTGGTGGATGGACAGAAGGTGTTTATTCCATCTTATGCGCTGGACGAAGACGGAAACGTCATCGAGAGCAGCGCTGCCGGTGTTTCGGCCTCGGGCAGCGGAACGTCCTCCGGAGCAGGCGCCGTCGACTCCTCCGGCAAAGTCAACATCAACACCGCCGATTCGACCCAGCTGCAGACATTGAACGGGGTAGGGCCGGCCACGGCTCAGAAAATCATCGATTACAGAGATTCCAGCGGACGTTTCACAACCATCGAAGACCTTAAGAACGTTTCCGGCATCGGAGACAAGACCTTCGAAAAGTTAAAGGACAATATCTGTGTTTAGAAGTCTCTGCGTTTAGTAGTGTCACTTTGCCTGAAATATATGCTACAATGTAAAAGATGCAGTTATACAGATATGAATCGCAAATTGACAGCGGAGGAATTACATGATTATCAAAGACATCAAAATTCTGGACGAGCAGTTTCAGGTAAAGGATCATATGAATGTTGTCGTCGAAGGCGGCAGATTTTTGTCCATTACAAAGGGTATGCCGGATCCGGAAGGAAGGGAGATCATTGACGGAAGCGGCAAGTTTATGATGCCGGCGTTCTACAACACCCATTGTCATGTCCCGATGACGCTGCTGCGGGGATATGGAGAGGGGCTTCCGCTCCAGCGTTGGCTGAACGAAAGGATTTTTCCATTTGAGGCGAAATTCAGCCCGCAGTATAAGTACTGGGGCGCTAAGCTGGGTGCGCTGGAACTGATCAAATCCGGCTGTGTTTCCATATCGGACATGTATTTCGATCTTGTGGATTACGGAAGGGCGCTCTTTGAGGCCGGCATGAAAGCAAATCTGTGCAACGGCCTTGTGACCTTCGCTGATGACGCGTCATACTACACGGACAACTCCTATAAAGATACGCTCCGGCTGATGCAGTGGATCAAAGACAACGAACAGGAAAACGACGGGCGCCTCATAGCCGACGCGTCTGTCCATTCGGAATACGCAAACAAAGAAAAAGCCCTTCGGGAAGCTTTTGAATTCGCGGCAGAGAACAAACTGATCACGCAAGTGCATGTCTCAGAGACAAAACTGGAACATGAGGAATGCAAGCAGCGGCACGGCATGACTCCGGTCGCCTATTTCCAAAAACTCGGAGCATTCCAATCACAGGTCCTTGCTGCCCACTGCGTATGGCTGGAAGCAGAGGATATCGATATCATGACGGAACACGGGGCAGTCATGTCGCACAATCCTTCCTCGAATCTGAAATTGGGCAGCGGGATCGCGCCGGTCAAGAAATTTTATGACAAAGGCATGAAAATCACCATCGGAACGGATGGAGCATCTTCCAACAACAATCTCAATGTAATGGAAGAACTGCATCTGGCTGCGCTCCTTTGCAGAGGCAGCGCCTTAGACGCGAATGCGATTCCGGCGGCAGAACTGATCAAAGCGGCTACGCGAGACGGCGCGCTGGCACAGGGAAGAACCGACTGCGGCCTCATCAAGGAAGGCTTCCGCGCGGACTTCATCCTGTTCGATCTCGACCGCGAGCATCTGACGCCCGACTATGACACACTCGCCAATATTGTCTTTGCGGCGCAGAGTTCGGACATCGTGATGACAGTGTGCGACGGAGAAATCATTTACAAAGACGGCGAGGCGCTTTTTATTGACGAAGAAGAAACAAGAGCAAAAGCTTCAGAAAGCTTCAAGAAAGTGCTTGAAAGCCTTTGATGCTTAGTATATAATACTGCTTGCGTGTTTAGGCGCGGCAATAAGGCTGCGCGAGCTGTAAATTAGGAAAGTGGGGTAATTTAATGGCTAATATTAAATCCGCAAAGAAAAGAATCCGTGTTATCGACAAGAAGACTGCAAGAAACAGAAGAGTCAAGGGTCACCTGAAGGATGTCCTGAAGTCATTTGACGCTTCCATCGCAAACGGCGATATGGAACAGGCTAAGGCAGATCTGGCACTGGCTGAGAAGAAACTGATGCAGGCAGCTGCTAAGGGAACGATCCATAAGAACGCCGCTTCAAGAAAAGTTTCAAGACTGACACAGAGATTCAACAAGGCGAACGCCTAATTCTCACCCGTCCCCACCGGCACATAAGTTAAATGTGCGGCGCAAAGCGCCAGAGAAGACTAACCACTCCGGATTGTCTCAGCGGAGTGGTTTTTTATTGGGAGATTTTGTGTTATAATTAATATCCGGAAATTTGTAGTTTGCGAGGTATTGACCGAGGTAATATCATGAGTACACATATCAATGCAGCGAATGTAGGAGATATTGCAGAAACAGTTCTTCTGCCGGGCGATCCGCTGCGGGCAAAATTTATCGCCGAGAACTTTCTGGAGAACGCCAGATGTTATACGGATGTCCGCAATATGCTCGGATTCACAGGAACTTATAAGGGCATTCCTGTCTCCGTGCAGGGAACCGGTATGGGGATGCCGTCCATGGGTATCTATTCCTATGAGCTGATCCATGAATACAAATGCAAAAATCTGATCAGGATCGGGACTGCAGGGGCGTTCCTGGAAGAACTGGATCTGGGTAAGATCGTTGTCGCGGTAGGCGCGTCAACGGACTCAAATTTTGCGCATACGTATAAACTGAATGGGATCTATGCACCGACGGCAAGCTATGAACTGCTTTCCAAGGTCAGAGACGCATCTGACGCGACCGGTATCGAATTCGCTGCAGGAAACCTGGTGTCCTGCGATGTGTTCTATGAAAGCGATCCGGACTGGTGGAAGGCGTGGGCTGCTGTCGGCGTGCTTGGCGTTGAAATGGAAGCTGCCGCACTGTACATGAATTGCGCCGCAGCGGGAGTGAACGCCCTGGCGATCATGAGTATCAGCGATAATTTTGTAACGGGTGCAAAATCCACAGTCGAAGAGAGACAGAACAGTTTTACGAATATGATGAAGCTGGCCCTTGAAACAGCGGTTCTGTGTTCGGAATCAAGGAGTGAATAAAATGAAAATACTTGAATCTGCAGAAAATTATCTGGAAGCGATTCTCATGGTACGGGAAGAGAAGGGTGCCGTGAGATCAATCGATGTTGTCAATCATCTCGGTTTCAGCAAACCCAGTGTGAGTGTTGCCATGAAGCATCTGGAAGCCGACGACCTGATCCGAAGAGACGGCGACGGCTATATCTGTCTGACCGAGAGCGGAGAAGAGATCGCGCGGATGATCTATGAGCGCCACAACCTGCTGACAGACATTTTCATCAGACTGGGCGTTGATCCTGAGACCGCCAGAGAGGACGCCTGTAAGATCGAGCATGACCTGAGTGAACAGACCTTCGAAAGCATCAAGAGAGCGTATACAGCCCACAAAGAAGAGTATCTTAAGTAGTATATGAGTGATTATAAACAGTACATCAGAAATTTCAGCATTATAGCCCATATCGACCACGGCAAATCCACCCTGGCAGACAGAATGATCGAGATGACCGGGACAGTCAGTCACCGCGATATGCGGGATCAGTATCTGGACAACATGGAATTGGAGCGGGAGAGGGGCATCACCATTAAGCTGCAGACGACCAGAATGGTCTTCCACAGCAAAGACGGCAATGAATATATCTTCAACCTCATTGATACGCCGGGGCATGTTGACTTCACATACGAGGTGTCCCGTTCCCTGGCAGCCTGCGAAGGCGCTGTTCTCGTCGTTGATGCGACACAGGGCGTAGAGGCACAGACCTTGGCGAATGTATATTTGGCGATGGACGAGGATCTGGAGATCATGCCGGTGCTCAATAAAATCGATCTGCCAAGTGCCAGACCGGATGAGGTGCGCGACGAGATCGAGGAAGTCATAGGCGTGGAAGCTCAGGATGCGCCGCTTGTTTCCGCGAAGGAGGGGACCGGCGTTGACGAACTGCTGGAAGAGATCGTCCAGAAGATCCCTGCACCCGCAGGTGATGAGAACGCCCGCCTCAAGGCGCTGATATTTGATTCCTACTACGACAACTATAAAGGCGTTGTCATCTATACGCGCATTTTCGACGGACAGGTCAAAGAAGGCGACATGATCCGTCTGATGAATACAAACAAAAAATACGAGGTTACGGAAGTCGGTGTGTATTCTCCGGGACCGGTCGAGTGCAACTGCCTCAAAGCAGGGGAAGTCGGCTATATCTGCGCCAGCATCAAGCATGTCGCAGACGCCAGAGTGGGCGATACGATCACGTTGGACGACGCGCCGGCAGACGAACCGCTGCCGGGCTATAAAAAGGTTCCGTCCATGGTTTACTGCGGGATCTACCCTGCAGAGGGAGAAAAGTACGAGAATGTCAAGGACGCCTTGGAGAAACTGCAGGTGAACGACGCGGCATTCCATTTCGAGCCGGAGACATCCACAGCTCTCGGATACGGATTCCGATGCGGGTTTTTGGGGCTTTTGCATATGGAAATCATCGTCGAACGTCTTGAGCGGGAATTCGACCTGAGTGTCATTACCACATCGCCGAGCGTTATCTACAGGGTCGTGAAGAACGACGGGACGGTAGTCATGGTGCAAAACCCATCCAACCTGCCTGATCCGATGGAAATCGACCATGTGGAGGAACCCATGGTCCGCGCGGACATCATGGTGCCTAAGGAATATGTAGGCAGCATCATGGAGATCTGCCAGGAACGCAGGGGCCGCATGATCCACATGGAATACATTACGAAGACTAGAGTGAACCTGCACTATGATATGCCTTTGAATGAGGTTATCTACGATTTCTTTGACGCGCTGAAATCCAAGACGCGGGGCTATGGGTCGCTGGATTACGAGTTCACCAAGTATGAACCGAGCAAGGTCGTGAAACTGGATATCCTCCTGAATAAAGAAATCGTTGACGCCTTCAGCATGATCGTTCATGAGTCCAAAGCCTACGCGAGAGGTCGTTTCGTTTGTGAAAAGCTGAAGGAAATCATACCGAAGCATCAGTTCGAAGTGCCGATCCAGGCCAGCATCGGGCAGAAGATCATCGCACGTGAGACAGTCAGAGCATACAGGAAGGATGTTATCGCCAAATGCTACGGCGGTGATATTTCACGAAAGAAAAAACTTCTTGAAAAACAGAAAGAAGGAAAGAAGCGGATGCGCCAGTTCGGAACAGTCGAGGTTCCGCAGGAAGCGTTCACAGCGGTGCTGAAATATGACGATAACAAGTAGCGACAACAACATAGGATTGTATGTCCACGTTCCGTTTTGTCTCAGGAAATGCAGATACTGCGATTTCCTGTCCTTTGAATGCCGCGATGACCGGGCGCTCCACCAGTATGCGAATGCACTGATGCGTGAGATCGAGACGCGCTATGAAGAGTGGCCCTACAAAGTTGTAGACAGTATCTATATCGGTGGAGGCACGCCGTCCATCCTGTCTGAGACAGATATGAAGCATATCATGGAATGCATCATGGACAACTTTACCGTTGTAGACGGAAGCGAGATCACCATCGAAGCGAACCCGGCAACCATCGATGAGAGAAAACTCGAAACATACCTTGAATCAGGCATCAACAGGATCAGCATCGGGACGCAGTCCTTTGACAATTCGATCCTGAACATGCTTGGACGTGTCCATGATAAGAACGATGCGCTCAACGCGATCAGACTTGCGAAGAAAGCAGGATTCAAGAATGTCAATGTGGATATGATGTTCGGCATTCCCGGTCAGACGCTGAAAATGTGGAGAGATTCCCTTCGGCAGTGTATTTTCCTGAGACCGGAACATATTTCTCTGTACAGTCTGCAGATCGAAGAGGGAACGCCATTCCATCAGATGATGGAAAAAGGAACGATAGAACCGGTAAGCGAAAATATGGACAGAACCATGTACCGTGACGCGCTGGACATGCTGGAGCACGCCGGATACCACCATTATGAAATCTCCAACGCCGCGCTCCCCGGATTTGAAAGCAGACACAATCTCAAATATTGGTCTTACAAGGAGTATCTGGGCATGGGTCCGGGCGCCAGTTCCTTTATCGGCGGATACCGGTTCAAAAACACTTCCTCTATTTTGGAGTATCTTGATTTCATCAAACAGGGTCTGCCGCCTGTTAAGAAGGAAGATGTGGAGAATTATTCCCTGCGGGAAGAAATGGGTATTTATGTATTCACTGCCCTTCGGAAGAGAGAGGGGTTCGACATCAGAGACTTTGAAGAAACCTTCGGTACTGATTTCTTCTATGTATACGATCCCATGCTGATCACCAAGCTGAGAGGGCTGCTCAAGATGGACGGGTTCGTCATGAAACTGACTGACAAAGGTCTGGACGTTTCCAACCAAGTCATGGCGGAGTTCGTGTGATATCGTTTTAAACAGTTAAATCGTTGGTGTTGTTATTTCATTAACAAATTCTGATGAATCGATCCGTATGACGTGAACGTTTTTTTATGCAATAATGCAGAAAGAATCTGCATTTTTTAGTTTAATTTGCTATACAGCTAATTATTAGTATGTTAAACTCTAAAAAGTTAATATTGTTCGACAAATAATTAACAACTTTTATTTTCAATTCAGGCACGAGAATTATTATTCAAGGAGGAAAAATCATGTCAGAATTAAGAACAGCATTACCTAAGATCTCGACTCCGCTTCCGGGTCCTAAGGCGCAGGCTCTGATCGAAAGAAGAGCAAAGGCAACCCCTAAGG
>CAMOXP010000036.1 GCA_946629205.1 uncultured Bacillota bacterium | reverse complement strand
ATTCCGAAGTGTTCGGTGAAGGTGAAGTGGATCCATACGAGCGCAGCGCGAAAGAACGCTAGAGCCGCGTGCTCAACGCTAGAGCTGCTTGCGCAGAATGTGCCGCACGGCCCCTTCATAAAGCGGCTTGGTCTCGATGATCTCATAACCGGAATTGATCAGGTTGGACAGGCTGAAATCATTTCCCGGCGCGATGGTGACGAGAGCCTCTGCGGCGCCGAGGTTGCGGGCGATGTCTTCACGAAGCTTGACGAACTGCTTTTGGAGTCCGTAACCCCGGAAGCGGTCGTCCACGAGGGTGATCTCCATAGAAACGCACTTCGCCTGGCGCTCCTCGGGATATCCCACATAGGTCCCGTAGTTGCGGTGTGAGATGCGGTTGGCGATCATCATGGTGAACGCAACGAGCTCATCGTCGTGATACGTCCCGAAACAGTAATCCTCGAGCAGTGACTCGTGGATTTCTTTTTCGCCGACAAGGGCGTAGACCGACTGGTCGCAAAGCTGCTCGAACACTGCGAGCTGCAAGGCGAGGATGGCGTCGAGGTCCTTTTCCTCACACCGTCGGATCACAAAATCCATCGACTCTCCCGTACTGCGGGAGAGCGTTATTGTTTTTGGATATTCTGTCATAGCAGAAACCTCCTTTTAACTGTTTGCTATTATAACGCATTAAAGTGAAAAATCAAACAGAATTTCAAAATTGTCAGAAAATAATACAAAAGCAAGATTAGCGGGATGATTTTGCACGGTTTCATGCTATAATGTTGTCGTGCGCTGAAGAGGGCGCCGAAAGAAATATAGAAATGGAGAAAGAATTATGATCGAAATGCCTTATACAATCGAACTGCTGAACGGACGCGGGGAACCGACCACATTCACCATCCGGGAAGCGAATATGGATGACTTTGATACATTCATGGAGCTGCAGAATATCATTATCGCTGCGCTGCCTGACCCTGACATTTACGCACCGTTCACAGAAGAAGAGACGGTCGACCAGCTGCAGAACGACTGCTGTTGGCTTGCCTTTGCAGAAAACGGAGAGCTGGCGGGCGTTTCCGTGCTGAAGCCGAGCAACAGGGAAGACCAGAGCTACAATTACGGCCACTACTTCGACTATGACGAAGAGCATCTCAGACGCACTGCGTCCTTCGACATGACCATGGTAGTCCCCAAGTACCGCGGCCACGGCCTGCAGAGACTGTTCAACAAGATCCGCATCGCCAAAGCCATCGAACTCGGCGCGACAGAAGGAATCACATCCATCTCACCGGAGAATCCGTACAGCTACAACAACTTCCTGATCTGCAACTGGGAGATCGCCGACCGCAGAAAACTCTACGGCGGCAAAGACAGATACCTGCTGCGGAAAGTATTCTAAAACACGTCACAAATCAAAAATGTGTCAAAGGGACGGTTCTTTTGGCACATTTACAAATTCTTACAAAAAAGGAAATGTGTCAAAAGAACCGTCCCTTTGACACATTTTGGCACATAATTTAGAGGTCGATGTCAAGGCTGACGGGGCAGTGGTCGCTGCCGAAGACTTCGTTCAGGATGCCGGCTCCCAGCAGTCTGTCTTTCAGGGCATCCGAGACGAGGAAGTAGTCGATGCGCCATCCGGCGTTGTTGTCTCTGGCACGGAACCGGTAACTCCACCAGGAATACACGCCTTCCAGATCCGGGTAGAAATAGCGCCAGGTGTCGATGAATCCTGCATCCAGAAGCATGGTCATTTTTTCACGTTCTTCATCGGAGAAGCCTGCGTTGCCCCGGTTAGTCTTCGGGTTCTTCAGGTCGATCTCTTCATGGGCGACATTGAAATCGCCGCAGGTGACGACCGGTTTTGTTTCTTCGAGAGACTTGAGGTAGGCGCGGAAGTCGTCCTCCCACCGCATGCGGTAGTCCAGGCGCTTCAGCTCGTTCTGCGCGTTGGGTACGTACACATTTACCAGATAGAAGTCCGGGTATTCGCAGGTGATGACGCGGCCCTCATGATCGTGTTCATCGATGCCGATGCCGGTCGTGACCGACAGGGGCTCTTCCTTTGTGAACACCGCCGTACCCGAGTAGCCTTTCTTGTCCGCAGAGCACCAGTACTGGTGGTAGCCTTCCAAAGGCACCTCCGCCTGGCCTTCCTGCATCTTCGTCTCCTGCAGGCACAGGATATCCGGATCCGCTTCTTCTGCAAAATCAAGAAAGCCTTTTTTCATGGCGGCTCTGATGCCGTTGACGTTCCAGGATATGAGTTTCATAAATTACCTCCTAATAAGAAAAACGCTGAAATCCTTGGGATTTCAGCGTTATGGCGCGCCATTAGGGACTCGAACCCCAAACCTCCGCATTCGTAGTGCGTTACTCTATCCAATTGAGCTAATGGCGCATGGCTTTTTCAAACCTGCCCTACAATTATACAGCCCGACTGCGGGCTAGTCAACAAGAGATTTATTTAATTTTGATTTCGTGAAAGAGGTAAGTTAGAAGTTGTTCGTAGATGATTCCGCGGATGTCATCTTACCGTACGAGAGTGTGGCGCACAAACAGTCATTGATGGTATAATCAGTTCATACAATAAACAAGAGGAGGACAGGCAATGGCTGATTACATGGATAAACTGAAAAACTGCGAGGAGTTCTTCTGGGTGAACCCGGGTTTTGTCCCGCCGACAGGAGAGGCCGGAGCAGGAGCGTCAGAAACAGCAGAAACGGCAGGAGTGGCAGGAGACGGCAAACTCGTCGACATCGATGATGCGGAGGCGCGGCTTGCGCGTTTCGCGCCGTTCATCGAGCGGATGTTCCCGGAGGTGAAGGACGGCATCATCGAATCGCCGCTGACGGAGCTGACCGGACTGGACGGCATCGGCAAACTGGCGGAGCTGGCCGGCGCACCGGACATCGCCACTGCAGGCGCACCGGCAAAAGCCGGCAGGCTTTTCATCAAGCAGGATTCCCACCTGCCGATCTCGGGCTCGGTCAAGGCAAGAGGCGGGATCTACGAGGTGCTCAAGCTGGCGGAGAAACTGGCGGTCGATGCAGGCATGCTGCAGTGGGACCCACAGACCGGCGAGCATGAAAACTACGCCAAGCTGGGCGATCCGGAGATGAAGGAGTTCTTCTCCAAGTACAAGGTGGCGGTGGGGTCCACGGGCAATCTGGGTCTCAGCATCGGGATCATCAGCGCCGCGATTGGTTTTGAAGTAACCGTGCACATGTCGGCGGACGCGCGCCAGTGGAAGAAGGACATGCTTCGGTCGAAGGGTGTGACGGTGGTGGAGTATCCGGACGATTATGAGGCGGCGGTAGCTCAGGGCAGAAGAGAAGCCCAGGCGGATCCGACGTGCCATTTCGTGGACGACGAGAACTCTTTGGATCTGTTTGCAGGCTATTCCGTAGCGGGTAAGCGCTTGAAGAAGCAGATGGATGATCTGGGCATCACAGTAGATAAGGATCACAGAATGTATGTGTATCTGCCTTGCGGCGTGGGCGGAGCGCCGGGCGGTGTGGCTTACGGGATCCGGGAGATCTTCGGCGAAGGCGCATACTGTTTCTTCGCGGAGCCGACTCATGCGCCGTGCATGGCCCTGGGGCTCATCTCCGGCAAACTGAACGGCATCGCCGTGGGAGACATTGGCATCGACGGCAAGACCGAAGCGGACGGACTGGCAGTAGGCCGTCCTTCGGGACTTGTTGCAAAAGCAATGCAGACACAGCTCGCCGGCTGCTTTACGGTGGAAGACGAGAAACTCTATCCGTATCTGGCGGCGCTGCAGGATGCGTCGGGGATCTTCATCGAGCCGTCAGCCTGCGCGGCGTTCGAAGGATTGAGATATCTGTGCAATGATGCTTTTGCGCCGGCACCGGATGAAAATTCCATCCACGTGATCTGGGCGACCGGCGGCAACATGGTGCCGGCGGAAGAAAAGAAGGCGTACTACGAAAGGGGGAAAGCCTGAGTGCTCAGGTGAGGTAATCGCAATGTGTGAAGAAAAAGCAAAAGCAGCAGAACTGACCGGACAGGAAGCACTGGAACAGCACTGCAGGGTCACCCTCCACCAGAACAATGTCGAGCAGAAAGATACGATGAACGGACTGATGCGGAGCGAGTGGGGCGGCTGCTCCTTCGAGGACAAGACGCTGACCTTCGAATTTCCGGTGCAGCAGTGGCAGGCCAACCGTGTCGGCAATATGCACGGGGGCGCCATCTGTACAGCCTTTGATCTGACGATCGCGGCGCTGGCGAGATTCTACGCCAGGGAAAACTTTGCGCCGACGATCAATCTGGATGTCAACTACATACGGCCCGTTGCCATGGGCGAAACGCTCGCGGTTACGGCAAAGGCAACCTCCACGGGCCGCAGGATCACGCAGCTGACCGCAGAGGCGAGGATCAAGTCCTCAGGCAAGCTGGCGGCGACAGCCACATCGATCTACATGAACGTGGACACGCAGAAAGAGAAACAAGGACAGAAGGAAAAAGAAGGAAAGGAAGAGAAACAGGAGCAACAGAAAAAACAGACAAAGAAAAAATCCGGTCAAACCGGATACATCAGCAGTCTTATGAATTACAGCGACCGCCTCTAGAGGGCGGTCGTTTTTTACGTGCATATTTTAGATGTTGAAATATGGTCGCCGCATCCTACATAAACATCGTCTTGACGATCACAACAAGGAATATCAGTATATAGATCACGACTTCAATCAGCAAAATCAGCTTGATCACGGCGCGAACCTTCTGTGAGCCCTGACCGTGGAGATGCTCTCTAAAATCGCCCCTCATATTCCTAAGCAGGATGAGCAGAACGACTACCCCGAATATTAATGCCAAAAATAAAATAAGCATACTAAAAACCTCTCCTCATTTATTGCCACACTAATAGTATCAGAATATCGCGTTTCATTCAAGAGGAAACAATAAGAGCAAGAGAAAACAATAAGAGTGTTAATTCTTTGACACTGCTATGAAATTACAGTACAATAAAACCAGGTATGGGCATTTTGAGAAAACAGAAGAAACAAAGGGCACAATGAGAAGATGAAAGACGATCAGAGAGAGAAGAAAACAATAGTTACAGACGGTCAGGATCTGGAGCAGAAAGCGACAGAACTGAAGAAGAACGGCGTTACAGACGTCACTGTAGTGATCAATACCATCAACTATACAAGATACAAGGAATCCAATGACGGCAAGCAGCTGCAGCCTGTGATCGACGGGATCAATAAGGCTGTCGGCGAAGGCCTGCA
Source organism: uncultured Bacillota bacterium (assembly GCA_946629205.1). Classification (GTDB taxonomy): domain Bacteria; phylum Bacillota; class Clostridia; order Peptostreptococcales; family Anaerovoracaceae; genus Lentihominibacter. The sequence continues at coordinate 4,757 of CAMOXP010000036.1, read as the reverse complement.
TATCAGACTCGATGTGGGACTGGAAGAAGGGTTCAACGATGATGAGGTGCTGGATTTTCTTCAGCTGACCCTCATGCACAAATACGACGTCGTGTTCCTGCCGACCATGGATTACAATAAGATCAAAGCCAAAATGCCGGGACTGCGTAAGAACGACGGCGATTTTGGCGATGTTGAGATGTACAAATACGCCGTTGCGAAGGGGCGCATCGGGTTTTTGAAAGACTAAGAGAGGGAACAGGAGATTGTAATGCAGCAACAGGAACAATTACTGGAAATGAAGCGGGAACTCGCCGAGATACTGGCGGGGAACAAAGCGCTTAAACAGGCTTTGCGTCAGGTCAATAAGCTGGACATGATCAAGGCGTCTCTGATCGTGCGCAATCCGAAGCACCAGAGCCTGAAAATCGATGAGATCCTGGACGGCAACCTCCCGACGGACGTGGCCGTGGGGGATTTTGTATTCATTGAAAATTACTGCGAACTGGTCAAGGCAGCGTACAACAACCTGAACATGGGAAACTCCGTGAGCGCCGGCCTGCTCAAGGCGGCCTACAGGATCCTGAAGGAGGATGCGGACGCGGATTTCAGGAAGGACAGCCCTGTGGTGTTCTCCTTCAGCCACGTTCCTCCTGACTGGCAGGACATCGATGAACGGCTGACCAATTCATTCCGCATGATATATTCGGGACGCATTGAGAACGATATCGCAGCACGCGCCATGTATATCCACAACTGTGTCTATGACGTATGGCCTTTTGATGAGTACAATGGCGAACTTGCTATATTCGCGATGAACTATTACCTGATGGAACAGGGATTCATGCCCATAGACATGCCGATGGAAAGAAAAGACTACCTCGAGCTTGTTACGGCATGTCTCAAAGGCACAAGAGTCAATGACGAATACGAATTCATCAGGGACGCTATTGTGGAGAAGATGAAAGGCACGCTCCATGCCTGCAGAGGTTACATATGAAATTCATTAAACTTCAGAAACAACATTATCAGTGGGGGCTGACAGCGTTTCTTGTCGTCGTATGCTGTTTCATCGTGTTCTTCCTGCTGTACAGGTCCGATGCGGTCGGCGATGTATTCAACAAGATACTGGGTGCCGTCACGCCGCTCCTGTACGGAATGGTCATGGCGTACTTGCTGTGCCCGATCTACAACTTCACGGTGTCGCGCTCGTACGGGCTTATCAGCACGGCGAAACACAATTTCAAGCATGACCTGACATTAGCCAAGATCATCGGCACGCTTATATCCGTAGCGCTCATGATCGTTGTCATCGCGGGCGTGCTCTGGATGATCATCCCGGGGCTGTTCGACAGCATCATGAAGGTCATCGACGCCCTCCCGGCAGCCATGAAGACCTTCACGCAGTGGGTCGATGTCAAATTCGCCAAGCTGCCGGTTGCCAAGGACTACCTGGATCAGCTGAGCAGCAACATCACCGATTACGCCATCGATTTCGCGACCAATACGATCCTGCCGCACTCGGCGAACATGGCGGCAGCCATATCCGGCACCGTTTTCGGAGCAATCGGCTTTGTGTTTGATTTCGTGATCGGTATGATCGTATGCGTATATATTCTGAACATCAAGGATACGCTGGGAGCGCAGGCCAAGAAGATCATCGTGGCGCACTTCAAGGAAAGCACCGCAGAAGAGATCCTGCAGGGTGCAGAGTACACCAACAAGACCTTCGGCGGATTCATCAGCGGCAAGATCATCGATTCCGCGATCATCGGCATTCTGTGCTTCATCATCATGAGCATCTTCGGATGGGAGTACAGCCTGCTGATCAGCTGCATCATCGGCATCACGAACATCATCCCGTTCTTCGGACCGTTTATCGGAGCGATACCATCGGCCTTGCTTTTGCTGATGGTGAACCCGATGCACAGTCTGTATTTCATCATCCTGATCATCATCCTCCAGCAGTTCGATGGCAACATCCTGGGACCGAAGATCCTGGGAGACAGCACGGGTCTGGACAGCTTCTGGGTACTCTTCGCAGTGCTGGTGGGCGGCGGACTGTTCGGGTTCCTGGGCATGGTGCTCAGCATCCCGGTCTTTGCGGTGATCTATGCGTACTGCGGCCGGGCACTCAACAGACGCCTGGCGAAGAAGGGGTTCTCCACCGACACGCTGGACTACAAGGTGGACAAGTACCGCACGCGCAAGCCGCGGGCGAAACGTAAGAAACCGGAACTCAAGAACAACGAGCCTGTAAGCGCTTATACAGAGGACGAGGTCCAGGAGACAACGGAGGAAGAACTCAAAGAAGCGGAAGAAAAGGGACATAAGGTCGTGGAAGCGACGCTCGTCGAGTACCACGATGACGACACATATACAGAGTAATAAGCAAAAGCAACAAAAGCAAAAGCAGAAAAAGCAAAGTCAACGAAAACAACATAGACAACATAGACAACATAAACAGCAAAAGCTACAAAAGCAAAATCAAGAAAGCAACGAATGGACAAAATCATAGAACAACTAAAAGAAATACTTGAACCGGATCAGATCATCGAAAACGCGGACATGTCGCGGCATACTTCCTTCAAGGCAGGGGGATGCGCGGACCTGCTGGTTTGCCCTTCTGACGCGGAGCAGCTGCAGAAGGTGCTGCAGATCCTGGTGGATACGCCGCACATGGTTCTCGGCAACGGCTCCAACGTGCTGGTGCGCGACGGGGGATTTCGGGGCGTGATCGTGAAGATCGGAGACGGATTCAGCGAGATACGAAGAGAAGGAAACAAACTCATCTGCGGTGCAGGCGCGCTCATGTCCGCGGTGGCCAAGAGGGCTGCTTCGGAAGGCCTGTCCGGCTTTGAATTTGCATCAGGTATCCCGGGGAGCATCGGCGGGGCCGTGTTCATGAACGCGGGAGCATACGGCGGGGAAACGAAAGACATCCTCGAAGAAGCCCATGTGATCTCAGCAGACGGGAGCAAAGCGTTCACGATGACCGCAGAAGAGCTTCAGATGGGTTACCGGCATACGGTGCTCCATGAAACAGGGGACGTGGTCACGGAAGTCATCCTGAAACTGGAAGAAGGCGATGAGGCAGCGATCCGGGAAGAGATGTCGGAACTGACAAAAAAGCGCAATGAAAAACAGCCCGTCCAATATCCGAGCGCAGGCAGCTTTTTCAAAAGACCGGAAGGGTACTTCGCAGGCAAACTGATCCAGGACGCTGGATGCAAAGGCCTGTCTGTTGGCGGCGCAGAGGTGTCGACCCTCCACAGCGGATTCATCATCAACAAAGGCGGGGCCACTGCGACCGATATCACACAGCTCAAAGAGCTTGTCCAGGCACGCGTTCTCGATAAGTTCGGCGTCATGCTCGAGCCGGAAGTCAGGATCATCGGAGAAGAACCGGAAAGCGCGGCAGACGCTGTTTCCGGCGAACCGACTGGAACTGTCGACGATTATATCATGACCTACGATCTGCACACCCATACGACATACTCTCATGGCAAAGGCTCCGTAGGTGACAATGTGAAGGTCGCTCTGGACAAGGGACTGGAATACATCGCTATCTCCGATCACGGTCCTGGTCATATTTTCTACGGAATGAACCGGCGGGATTTCCCAAACTTGAAGAACGACATCGATAAGATGACGATCAAGTACCAGAGCATCAATGTGAGAGCCAGCATAGAGGCAAATATACTGCACGCTACGCCGGGATCCAATCACGAAAACGGACTGGATATCCGGCCCGAGGAGTTCGAAGAGTTCGACTTCATCATCGCAGGATTCCATTTCGGATGCTTCGACTGCAGCTCCATCCGGAACTGGCTCTGGTCCCACGGCATCAGATTCGGCGAAGAAAAACTGAAAAAATCAAATACAAAGATGGTCATCGACGCTCTCAGGAAGAATGACATCGCGATCCTGGCACATCCGGGGGACAAGGGTCCCTTCGATATTCCGGCGATCGCCAAAGTCTGCGCAGAGACGGGAACGCTCATTGAGATCAACGGCAGACACGGCCATCTGACCACAGAGGAAATCGCATCGGTGAAGGATGTGGAAGGACTCAATTTCATCATCAGCAGCGACGCCCACACGCCGGACGCGGTGGGAACATACAAGACAGCGCTGCAGCGGGCATTGGATGCCGGACTGGACATTTCCCGTATTGTCAACATCAGGAGTGTATATTAGGAGCGCGCATGAAATGAAAATCATCATCGTCACAGGATTATCGGGCGCAGGCAAGAGCCAGGCAACGGACGCACTGGAGGATATGGGGTATTACTGCATCGACAACATGCCCCCGTCTCTGATCAAAAATTTCCTGGATATGGCGGCCACGAACAAAGAAATCGATAAAGCAGCCTTCGTGATCGACGTCAGAGGCGGCAGCCTTTTTGATGACCTGAAGGACGCCCTGGAGATGATGAAGAAAGAGAATGTTGACTTCAAGATCCTGTTCTTCGAGGCGACGGATTCGGTTCTGGCGCGCCGCTACAACGAAACCCGCAGGGAACATCCGCTTGCCCACGGGGAATCCGTTGCAAAGGGCATCCAGCGCGAGAAGGAACGTCTCCGTCAGGTCCGAAATGAAGCGGACGCCATCATAGACACATCGTCCTTCAACAACGCGCGCCTGGCCGCTGAGATCAGAAATATCGTCAGCGAAGGAAAGGACGACAGATCATTCACAGTCAACATCATGTCTTTTGGGTACAAGAACGGAATGCCGGTCTCGGCAGATATGGTCTTTGACGCCAGGTTCCTTC
>CAMOXP010000035.1 GCA_946629205.1 uncultured Bacillota bacterium | reverse complement strand
CGTCATCAGGGATCTTGCGGAAGAACATATCGAAGTATGCGATATCATCCTTCATATTCGCTTCGAAATACCCATTTGCCATGGTCAGCTCATAGAAGTCTGTGAGCATCGTCAGATTGATTTTTTCTATCATTTTGTTTTTCCTCCCGGCATTTTATGTTAGCCAAGCGGCCTCAGCAGCCCTTTGCTGTGCCGGCCGCAACTATTATTATAGCAATTTGCTAAGGAACTGTCCAGTATACGACCCCTTGGTCTTCGCGACTTCCTCCGGCGTTCCCTGGGCAACGATCTGCCCTCCGCGGAATCCCCCGTCAGGTCCCAGGTCGATAATATGGTCTGCGCATTTGATCACATCAAGATTGTGTTCGATGACAATGACCGTATTGCCCTGATCTGTGAGACGTCCCAGAATATCCAGCAGTTTCTCTACATCCGCGAAATGGAGACCGGTCGTAGGTTCATCCAGTATATACAGAGTCTTTCCCGTGCTCCGCTTCGACAGCTCGGAAGCCAGTTTGATACGCTGCGCCTCTCCTCCGGACAGCTGCGTGCTCGGCTGCCCCAGTTTGATGTATCCGAGGCCGACATCCTCAAGGGTCTGCAAGTGCCGCTTGATCGGCGGATGGTTCTTAAAGAAATCCAGCGCCTCGCTTACGTTCATGTCGAGCACATCGTAGATGCTCTTGCCTTTGTATTTGACCTCCAGCGTCTCCCTGTTGTACCGCTTGCCTTTGCAGACCTCACAGGGCACATATACATCTGGTAAGAAGAGCATCTCAATTTTGATGATCCCGTCGCCGCTGCAGGCCTCGCAGCGCCCGCCTTTGACATTGAAACTGAACCGGCCTTTGCCGTAGCCCCGGAGTTTGGCCTCCGGCAGCTGGGCGAACAGATCGCGGATGTTTGTGAACACGCCCGTATACGTCGCGGGGTTCGACCGCGGCGTCTTGCCGATGGGCTTCTGGTCGATGTTGATGATCTTGTCGATATTCTGCACACCGGTGATGCTCTTGTGTTTGCCGGGACGGTCTTTCGCATTGTACATCTCGGCTGCGACCGCCTTATAGAGGATCTCGCCGACGAGACTGCTTTTGCCGGAACCGGAAACCCCTGTGACGCAGATGAACTTGCCGAGTGGGAATTTCACGTCGATATTCTTCAGATTGTTCTGGGCGGCGCCTTTGACGGTAAGAAACTTCCCTGTGCCCTTGCGTCTCACATCCGGTATTTGGATGCTCCGCCGGCCGCTCAGGTACTGTCCGGTGATAGAACGTTCACATTTCTTGATGTCGTCAACTGTGCCCTGGGCGATCAGTTCCCCGCCGTTCACGCCCGCGCCGGGCCCGATATCGATGATCTGATCCGCTGCGTACATCGTCTCCTCATCGTGTTCTACAACGATCAGCGTGTTGCCGATATCCGTCAGTTCGCGCAAAGACTTCAGGAGCTTCTCGTTGTCCTTCTGGTGCAGTCCGATGCTCGGCTCATCCAGAATATAAGAAACCCCTACCAGCCCGGACCCGATCTGGGTCGCCAGCCTTATTCTCTGGGACTCGCCGCCGGACAGCGTCATCGCCGCGCGGCTCAAGGTCAGGTAGTCGAGCCCGACATCGGCAAGGAACTGCAGCCTTCCCTTGATTTCCTTAATGATCTCAGCAGATATCTTTTCTTCCGTCGGTGATAGATCCAGACTGTTCAGGAACTCCAGCGCCTCAGAAACGGAAAGATCGCAGAACTCCATGATATTCTTGCCGCTGATGGTCACCGCCAGCAGTTCCTCCCGGAGTCTGCGCCCGTGGCATGACGGACATTCCGAGACGTTCATATACTGCTCGATCTTGCCCTTGATCCATTCAGAACCAGTTTCCTGATACCGCCGCTCGAGATTCGGTATGATACCCTCGTAAGTGTGGCTCCTGTGCTGCACGAATCCGCTCCGGTTGGTGTAATCGTAAGTCAGTTCCTCATCGCCCGATCCGTAGAGCAAAACCTCCCGAAACCGTTTGGGGAGCTTATTGAACGGCTTTGACAGATCCGCCTTGTATTTGTCTGCAAGCGCCCGGATCACCTGCCAGTAATAACTGGTGAATTCCATGGTCGCAAAGGCATTCACGAGGGCTTTGTCCAAAATGCTCTTGCTCTGATCCGGAATGAGAAGATCCGGATCCACCTTCTGCATATAGCCAAGGCCTTTGCATTCAGGGCAGGCGCCCAGCGGGTTGTTGAAGGAAAACATGCGCGGTTCGATTTCATCGATACTCACGCCGTGCTCCGGACAGGCAAGCGAGGTGCTGAAGATCCGTTCTGTTTCTTCTCCGCCCGGCGGCTTCACAATGACCTGCACCAGACCCTCGCCGTGTTCGATGGCAAGCTCGCAGGCTTCTGCCAGACGGGTCTGGATCCCATCCTTGACCTTGATCCTGTCGACCACGATCTCGATGGTATGTTTGAAGTTCTTATCAAGAGTGATCTCGTCTTCTTCGATATGTCTGACTTCCCCGTCAACGCGCACACGTGTGAAGCCTTCTCTCCTCACCCGGTCGATGATTTTCTCGTGGCGACCCTTGCGCTGACGGACCACCGGCGCGAGGATCGTAAGTCTTGTTCCCTCTTCTTCCAGCATCAGCGTTCCGACGATCTGATCAACAGACTGGCTGGAAATCTCTCTGCCGCAGATCGGGCAGTGCGGGATGCCGATGCGGGCATACATGAGACGGAGATAGTCATAGATTTCCGTTACTGTCCCCACTGTGGATCTGGGGTTGTGGTTTGTAGACTTCTGGTCGATGCTGATGGCCGGACTGAGCCCCTCGATAGACTCCACATCGGGCTTTTCCATCTGACCCAGGAACTGACGCGCATAGGAAGAGAGAGATTCCATATACTTTCTCTGCCCCTCCGCATAGATCGTATCAAAGGCAAGAGACGACTTGCCGCTCCCTGAAAGACCGGTCAGAACCACCAGTTTGTTCCTGGGGATGGTCACGTCCATGCTCTTGAGATTGTTTTCTCTGGCGCCCTTTATTACAATATCTTTACTGAATTCTGTCATATTATTATCCTTGATTCTGAATGATTGCTTTTGCATCTACATTCTTGCTCTGTATTCAAATACCAGGTCACGCAATTCGGCAGCCCGTTCGAACTGAAGATCTGCAGCGGCCTGCTTCATTTCCTTCTCGAGCTTGCCAACGTAATCCCGCAGTTCCTTCTTGGTCAGTTCGTCCGGTTTCCGCCCCTTCAGGAAGGAATCGTATCCTTCTGCATCCTCTGCCTTTGCAGTAGCCTCAATGACCTGCCGGATGCCTTTGCGTACGCTTGCCGGCGTAATGCCGTTGGCTTTGTTGTATTCGTCCTGTTTTTTGCGCCGCCGTTCAGTTTCCTTCATGGCAGCATTCATGGCTTTGCTGATCGTATCGCAGTACATAATGACCTTACTGTCAACATTACGGGCAGCCCTGCCGATCGTCTGTATCAGAGAGGTTTCTGTTCGCAGGAATCCCTCTTTGTCCGCATCAAGTATAGCAACAAGGGAGACCTCTGGGATATCAAGGCCTTCCCGGAGCAGATTGATGCCCACAAGCACGTCGAATACGCCCATGCGCAGATCCCGGATGATTTCCATACGTTCCAGCGTATCAACCTCTGAGTGGAGATATCTGACCTTGATGCCGTTGCTCCGCAGATAATCTGTCAGGCTCTCGGCCATTTTCTTGGTGAGTGTCGTGACAAGGACTCTTTCTCCCTTGGCCGTGACCTTGTTGATCTCCCCGATCAGGTGATCGATCTGCCCTTCGCTCGGGTGGGTCTCGATCACAGGATCCAATAATCCCGTAGGCCGGATGATCTGTTCCGCACTGATTCCTCCGGACTGTTCCTTCTCGTATTCTGCCGGCGTCGCGCTGACATAGACGATCTGCTGGACCAGATCGTTGAATTCCTCAAACTTCAACGGACGGTTGTCCAGCGCTGATGGCAGACGGAATCCGTAGTCCACAAGAGACTGTTTCCTCGACCGGTCGCCATTGTACATGGCCCTAAGCTGCGGCAGCATGACGTGGGATTCGTCGATCATGATGAGGAAATCGTCCGGGATATAGTCGATCAGCGTATAGGGGCGGCTTCCGGGAGGCAGCCCTACCAGATGCCGGGAATAGTTCTCGACGCCTTTGCAGGTACCGATCTCGCGGAGCATTTCAACATCGTATCTGGTTCTCTGCTCGATACGCTGGGCCTCGATGAGTTTACCTCTGTCCTTGAACCAGGTGATACGTTCCTTTAACTCTTCATTGATGGTCTGCGTGGCGCGCTCGATTTTCTCCGGACTGGTCACATAGTGGGAAGCCGGATAGATTGCGACGTGTTTCCGCAGCCCCAGGATTTCCCCCGTCACAGGATTGATTTCCTTGATGGTCTCTACCTCATCTCCGAAGAGTTCAATGCGGACAGCGTTTTCCGCACCTGCGGGATAGATGTCGATCGTATCGCCCCGGACACGGAACGTCCCGCGTTCAAATGCCATATCATTTCTCGTGTACTGGATATCCACCAGCTTGCGGAGAAGCTCGTGACGGTCCTTCTCCATGCCCGGCCGGATGGAAATCACCTGATTTTCATAGTCGATCGGGCTGCCCAGTCCGTAGATACAGGACACGGACGCGACAATGATAACATCCCGGCGCTCACTGAGCGCCGCCGTTGCGGAATGCCGCAGTTTCTCGATCTCAGCGTTGATGTCTGAGTCTTTCTCAATATAAGTATCCGTAGAAGCAACGTATGCCTCCGGCTGGTAATAATCATAGTAGGACACGAAATACTCCACCGCGTTATCCGGGAAAAACTCCTTGAACTCTCCGTGGAGCTGCGCCGCCAGCGTCTTATTATGTGAAATGACAAGCGTCGGCTTCTGGACCTTCTCGATGATCTTCGCCATCGTGAAAGTTTTGCCGCTTCCTGTGACGCCCATCAGCGTCTGGGACCGCTTCCCGTCCATGATTCCCCTGGCGATCGTATCGATTGCCTGGGGCTGGTCTCCCATTGGTTCAAACTCTGAATACACCTTGAAATCAGGCATAAGAACTACTCCTCCTCATTGCGCGGGATCTCATCGAACGACTCGTTTTCGATCGGCTCATACCGCACATTTCGATTGATTATACCACAATCGGACTCTACTTCCTTCTCTTTTTGGCGAAGGGCTTCCTCTAATCCGGTAACTGCCGCAAAAGGCATAAACTGTTTGGCTCTATCGCTTCGGTCCATCTTTTTTCTATTCACCTTTGCGACCTCCCTTCTCACCGCTCTTATGTCCCCCGATCTGCATGTTCCGTTCTCTCGTCGTCGCCTCTGCCTTGAAATTCATGCCTTTCAGGATGGCGTTTTTCCCGAATTTATCTTTAATGGCCAGTTCCGCTTCCTGCAGTTTCCGGTCCTTCTCAAGAACCTCTTCCTGCGGTCTGCTTTTGCCTTCCTCACGGAGCATGTCGAACAGGTTCATCTGCCGGGTGCCCTTATCCTCCCGGACATTGTTGCAGGAAATGTTCACTCTGCGGATCATCCTGCTGTGATCCATGACCCGGTCATAAAGAGCCACCACTTCCGGCACCATCACGGATTCTTCGTTGCTGCCGCCTTCGAAGCGCACCGTTCCGCCGTCCCTGTGACCGTACCGGCCGAACCTGCCCCCTGCTGCATCCGCACCGCTTCCCGGCTGTGATGACTTGGCGTAGCCTACGGAGATCGTCACCGATTCAGCTGTTACGCCCTTTCTGACAAGGTCCAGGCACATGAGATCCATCATCTCACGGATGATCGTCCTGCCTTCTTCGAAGGTATAATCCCGCATGAGCACCTGTCCGCTGGTCAGGCTGTGATCCTTCGGCTTGTATGCCTTGATATCTGCCATAGTCACAGGTTCCCTGCCCCAGGCGTGATCGATCAGAAGCTCAGCGTCCACGCCGAATATCTTGTACAGAAGTCCTTCATCTGTCTGGGATGCTTTTGCCAGCTCTCCCATTGTATGGATCCCGATTTTCTCCAGTTTCCGGGCCGTCCCTGCGCCGATCCTCCAGAAATCCGTCAGGGGTCTGTGATCCCACAAGGTCTCCCGAAACTTCTGTTCATCCAGTTCCCCGATGAAATCCTCCGCGTGTTTTGCCGTTATGTCCAGGGCGATCTTAGTCAGATACAGATTCGTCCCGATCCCGCAGGTCGCTCTGACGCCGATTCCGGTGGTGATCTCGTTCATGACTTTGACGGCCAGCTGCCGCGGCGTACAGCCGTAGACATGCAAATAGTGCGTCACATCGATGAACGCCTCATCGATGGAATAGACGTGGATGTCGTCCTTTGAGAACCACTTCAGGTAGATGCCGTAGATCTCCGCAGCGTAGTCGATGTACTTCTGCATCCGCGGCTGGGCCATGATGTAATCGATTCCGTCCGGAATCTCAAAGACCCTGCACCGGTTCTTCACACCCAGCTTCTTCATGGACGGCGAAACCGCAAGACATATCGTCTTGTCGCTGCGCTCCGGGTCCGCCACGACCAGGTTCGTCGTCATCGGATCCAGCCCCCGCTCCACACACTCCACCGAAGCGTAGAAGGATTTCAGATCTATGCAGATGTAGGTGTTTTCTTCGCTCATGCTTACATTATACGAACATGTGTTCCCTTGGTCAAGAGCCAATGTTTTTTGAGAGCCAAAATGTATCACGAACCAGCAGAAAACAGCTCTTATGGTGATACTTTTTTCCTCCGAACAGCGTCCGGGCGTCCTGTGAATCAAAAAAGTATCACGATTCGTACCGTTATGTCACAAATCGTGATACTCAATTCTCTGTATCGATGATATTTATGAAAAACTATCACGTATCAGGCCTGAAACCACCGGATCGTGATACATTTTGCCTTTCAGAATTACAGTACGCCTATGATTGCCTCATACAGGTCGTCGAACTCTTCAAAAGCCGGATACTGCGGATAATCCTTCTTGATCTGCTCTGTAGTCCGGAAGAGGAATCCCGCCTTGCTTGCCTGGATCATTGCCAGGTCGTTGAAGCTGTCTCCTGAAGCAATGGTATTGTAGCCGATGCTCTGCAGGGCTTTGACAGTGCTGAGTTTGGATTTCTCAACGCGCATGTGGTGCTTCAGGACTTCACCGTCCTCCGCGACCTCCAGGGTATTGCACATCAGCGTCGGCCACCCCAGTTTTCTCATCAGCGGCTGCGCGAACTGCTCGAAGGTATCGCTCAGAATGAGAACCTGTGTCTTTTCGCGGAGCTTGTCAAGGAATTCTTTCGCGCCGGGAAGCGGATCGATCTTGGCGATAACAGCCTGGATCTCGTTCAGTCCCAGCCCGTGCTCCTTCAGGATAGCGATCCTGTATTCCATCAGCTTGTCGTAGTTCGGCTCATCGCGAGTCGTTCTCTTCAGTTCAGGAATTCCCGATTCCTCTGCAAAGGCAATCCATATTTCAGGTACAAGCACGCCTTCCATATCCAGGCATACGATATTCATTCTGTTCTCGCTCATTGATTGTTCTCCTTAACGTAGTGTTTCTTTCATACTGTGATGTAAAGAATTATAGCAAATTATCCCGTTGGGGACAACGGCTTACTTCACTTTGATGCGGCTTCCTTTGGTTTTGACAGTGTATTCTCCGAATTTCATGAGAGCTTTCTGGGAGGATACAAGTTTCTTGCTGGATGAAGCGCCCATTACGATAGAAATATACAGTCTGCCCTTGTATTTCCAGGCGTTCGCGTAACAGTAACCCGCCGGAGGATTGTATCCGCTCTTGATCCCTATGGATTTGCCGTTTTTGATCAGCGAGGTGGACATACCTCCCATCTTGACAGTGAATTGTTTCTTTTTTTTCAGTGTTGTGAATGAATAAGATCCCTTCTTCACAATAGCGCGCAGATTATCATATTTGGGATTCGTCATGAACTCCCGCCCGATGAGCGCCTGATCGTAGGCCGTCGAGTGGGTTTTGCAATGCCAGTCGCCGAAAGCGTACTGGAATGTGGTCTCGGTAGCGCCAAGGCTTTTTGCTTTTGCTTCCATCAGCGGAGCGAACGCTTTCTGGGTCCCGCTGACGCCGCAGGCTGCCGCTGCCGCCGCGTCGTTGGCTGATTCCATCAGCGTCGCGTGCTCCAGATCCTTCATGTAGACAACATCGCCTTTCAAAAGTCCCATACCGCTGCTCATTTTTCTGGCGTCCACGGCTTCCTTCGTTATCGTGACCTTTGTCTTGTTTTTCGCGCGGTCATCCACGACCATCATCGTGACCATTTTCGTCATGCTGGCGATTTTCAGGTGCTTACGGGCGCTCTGAGCGTAGAGGACTTCACCGGTCTTCCCGTCCATAACGATGGCAGCCTTTGCGTTGGCGATCTTATTGCTGATTGTCACAGTCTTTGACGCACTTTTATATTTTTTGTAGACCGGACATACGATTTTCCATTTAGAACCGGAATACGCCTTCCAGAGTTTCGGATACTTGACCTTGACCTTTGCCGTCTTCTTGTTTGCAGTTTTGTATGTCTTCTTTACGACCCACTTAGCCTTATACGGGTCGTAGAAATACAGTTTCACGGTCCTGCCGTAAGCCGGCGTGACGGTGATCGTGTTCTGAATGGGTTTGGTATAAGCTTGTCTATATTTCGTCTTGACGGATTTCAGGCTTGTTTTGACGGTTGGCGCGGGCTTGGGCGCGACAGTCGTCGTTACAGTAGTGGTAGGCATCGAAGAATGCGTAGGCTCCGTCGTTTCAGCCTGCCGGGTGATCTCTGTCGCTTGACCCGCATTCCCCGGAGGCACGCTCGGTGCTTCGTTCAGATTTTGCATTTCTGCGTTTACTGCCGGTTTGCTTTCTTCCGGCTGTTCCGGAATGATCGGCTGTGTAGGATCATATTCTTCCTGCAGGTCGCAATTCGCCTGCGGTTCTTCCATCAGCTGTTCTTCTGTCTGCGGTTCTTCCGTCAGCAGATCGTTTTCCAATGCAAAAGCACCCCAGGGCGCTGCTGGAACGGCTGCGGTGATCAGTGCCAGTGATAGGATCGTGATAATTACAAATTTCTTTTTCATGGGGACATTATAACAAACAACCTGCCGGGCAGGCAGGTTGCTTAACAATCTTTCAGAATTCCGTTGTGCACACAGCTGCTCTATGGGAGCTCGACAGGCGTAATCGTTTCGCCGTCCCACCACGGCTTGAATTCCTTCACCGGGGGCTGCTCCTTATAGAACGGGTCGTCCCATACGATTCTTCTCTCAATGGTGATTTCGAGTTCAGCAGCGTATTCCAGATACTTGTCGTTAGCAGCTTCAGTCAGTTCCGCAGATGAAATGAATCCTGTCTGATCCAGTTCATCATTGACAAACAGCTTCGTGAAGAGGAATCCGCCCTGTCCTGTCAGATACTGTTCGCCGGTCACGCCGAACTTCTCGAAGGATTCCACAAATCCCGGGGCGAAGAGGTGTGATTCCACACGGACATCCTTGCCGTCCTTCTTACCCATTGCTTCACATACGAACGCGCCGGTATCGGATACAAGACCTTCGTCGATGATCTCCTGCACTTCGTGTGCAAAACGCGGCGGATGCGGCAGTGCCTGAAGAATGGCGTTGTGTGTATTGACCATCTGACCATCTACTTCGACCGGTTCTCTCTTGAGCAGGCCGGCTCTTGCCAGCGGTTCTGCGAATTCGATTCCTACGCCGCCGTATTTGAAGTAGGCGTTCTTGCAGCCCTTGAAGAGATCATCAGCTCTCATGCCTACATAAAACGGCTCATCATGCGCGTGCTCAACAAATCTGACCGGATACCCCACATAATCGATATTCCTCACGATCGGCAGTGAAAACGGCTTTGTGTTGACCATCTTGCCATCGATCCATGCGACAGGCAGGTCGTCCATGTCAGCCAGTGCTGTGACAGGTGACCACCAGTACGGCTGGAATCTCTTGGCTTCCACGCCTTCATATACCATCATGTAGATGGAATCACACTCATCGATGTCCTTCATGGTGTCTCTGGCCACGACGCACATGGTTCCCGGTGCGGA
>CAMOXP010000034.1 GCA_946629205.1 uncultured Bacillota bacterium | reverse complement strand
TCTTCGTTCTCGCCCCAGCGTCTGTGTGTACCGGTGTTCAGCAGTACCCAGTCACCTTCCTTGATGCCGCCGGGAACCTTCTTGGCAGCTTCTTCGATATCTTCTACGGTGATCATTTCCCACTTTCCCTTCGGGATATCCAGGCATACTGCCTCGCCGAAGTAGTTCTGGATCGGCAGTTCATGGGTGAACGGACTTTCCGGAATAACGTGTGACGGGGAGTCAGCGTGCGTGGAGTTATGCATATGGAAAGAGTTGAATGTCTGCAGCAGTCTGTAGTGCATCGGCATATGCTGCACTCTGTCGATATGGAAGTCGCCGTTGGACGGCCAGAGCGGATTGCCTCTTCCGAACGGATTGGAGAGGTCGATCAGTTCAAACTGTCCATCCTTGAACATCTCGAAGATACTGCCGTCATAAGGCTTCTTCCAGTCATTGGTATGTGCATAATTTTCTTCGCGTGTATGTCTTTCGTAAATTTCTGACATCGTTATACTCCTTTCTGACTATTATGGTTTCGTGTTTATACTCTGACGATTCTGCCGGGCTTTCTTTCGGGAGCAGGCGGCAGATCGCCGTCCCTGTAACCGAGAATGCAGTTGCCGATACCGACAAATCCTTCCCCAATGCCCCATTTCGCCTTGAGAGCCTTTCCTGCCTCTGTCTCGAAGACTTCCTTGGCTCTGTGGATCCAACAGGAATCAACGCCTTCCGAAAAGGCAGCCAGCATCATGTTTCCGATCACAAGGCTTCCGTCTTCGACCGGTGTTGCCGTTTCCTCAGCATTCGCAAAGACAACAACGACCGTCGGGGCCCCGTAAAACGGATCAATATCCATACCCATCACCTTCGCGTTCAATCCGCTCATCATGGCGATGACTTCCGGATCCTGAACCGGTACGATGACCGTTGCCTGCTTTCCCATTCCGCTTGCTGCGTAAGCGCCGGCTTCCAGAATAGCGTCCAGCTGCGCGTCAGTGATCTGCTCGTTTTTGTAAGCACGGATGCTCCGTCTTTCTTTGATGGCTCTGATTACTTCGTTCATCTCGATTCTCCTTATTTATACCCCAAGGATTTCTCTGGCTTCTTCCGGTGTCGCAGGCTCTTTGCCCATTTCCTTAACGAGTCTGACAACTCTTGCAACGAACTGTTCGTTGGATTCTGCCAGAACGCCCTTGTTATAATAAACGTTATCTTCCAGTCCGACACGTACGTTGCCGCCCATGGCAATACCGGAAAGCAGGATCTCATTGGCGCCTCTGCCGATGCCGAAGGTGCTCCATGTGCAGTCTTCCGGCAGGTGGTTGACCAGGTATACCAGGTTTTCCGTGGTCGCTTCCATACCGCCCGGAGCGCCCAGGCAGAGCTGGAAGTGCGCCGGTCCCTGAATGATTCCCTTCTTCAGGTAGTACTTGGCTGTGTTCAGCATACCCATGTCGAAGACCTCGATCTCCGGCTTGACATTTACTTCCTGCATGACTTCTCCGCACTTCTCAAGGAAGCCCGGCTCGTTCATGAAGACGACCGTGTTCAGCCAGTTCATGGTTCCGGCATCGAAGGATGCCATTTCGGGCTTCAGCTCTTTGAACGGTTTGATACGCTCATCCCAGCTGAATCCCTGGCCGCCTGAGGACGTCAGGTTGATGATGCCCGGGAATTTCTGATCTCTCAGCTTCGTAACGATTTCTTCGAATCTGTCAAAGCGCATGCTGGCAGTATCATCCTCGTTTCTGACATGGATGTGCACTGTAGCGGCACCTGCTTCATAGCATTTCCATGCGGATTCGACGATTTCATCCGGCTGCGTCGGAAGTGCCGGATTGTCGTTTTTCGTTGTGACAGCACCAGTCAGTGCTGCTGTAATAATTACTTTTTCCTTGTGATTTGATCTTCTTGTTTCGAACATTCTATTTGGTCCTTTCTTAAAGCGTTCTATCGCCTGTCTCTACACCATTTCGACCAGAACTGCGACACCCATGCCGCCGCCGGCACACAGTGTTGCGATTCCGTACTTCTGGTCTCTCCTTTTCAGTTCGTGGACCAGAGTGACTACCAGTCTGGCACCGGTCGCTCCAACCGGGTGACCGATGGAGATGCCGCCGCCGTTGACGTTCAGCTTGTCGATGTCGATTCCCAGATCTCTCTGGCAGGCGAGACACTGCGCAGCAAACGCTTCGTTCATCTCCCACAGATCGATGTCTTCCACCGTAAGCCCTGCTTTGTCCAGAACCTTGCGGGATGCGCCAATCGGGCCGAGTCCCATGTAATCCGGGTCCAGACCAACAGCGCCGACAGAAAGCACGCGCGCGATGATCGGAACACCCAGTTCCTTCGCTTTATCCTCATCCATCAGGATCACGCCGGAAGCCGCGTCGTTCATGCCGGAAGAGTTGCCGGCAGTCACTTTGCCGTCTTCCTTGAATGTAGCTTTCAGTTTCGCCAGCTTCTCCAGTGAGGTGTCTCTGCGCGGGAATTCGTCCGTATCGCAGACGGTATCGCCCTTTCTGCCTTTGATCGTGATCGGAACGATCTCGTCCTTGAATTTGCCTGCGTCGATGGCTGCAACCGCGCGCTGATGGCTCTGCAGCGCGTACGCGTCCATCTCTTCTCTTGTGATGCCATAGCGTTCCGCAACGTTCTCAGCGGTGATGCCCATAGCCGGGCCGACGCCCAGGTTTGTGAAGGAATCCCACATGGAGTCGCGAAGCTCCATGTGGCCATACTTCTTACCATAGCGGGCATCGAAGACCATATGCGGCGCGGTGCTCATGCTGTCTGCGCCGCCGGCCATGATGCAGTCTGCCTCTCCGGACTTGATCTGATAGAAACCAAACTGGATCGAGGACAGAGATGATGTGCAGTTACGGTGAATGGTGATGCCTGGAACACTCTCCGGCAGGCCGGCCTTGACGGCTGCGACACGTGCCAGATTGTTTTCTAAATATGTTCTCTGATAGTTGCAGCCCCAGATTACATCCTCGATGATCTCCGGGTCGATCCCGGAACGCTTGACCAGTTCCTGCATGATCGGAATGGAAAGATCCAGTGAAGTGATGGTCTTATACATTCCTCCGAGGGAACCGACGGCTGTTCTGCATGCTGCAACGATTACTACATTACCCATTATGTTATTCCTTCCTTGTGTTGTTTCTTAACCTTCGTGGTGCTCTCCGGTTACTTCTTCTTCCTTCGCGTAGTCCAGGTTGTACTTTCTGGTGTTGAGTACGGAAATCAGGATGAAGTTGACGATCAGCAGTCCGATGAATACAACGTAAGCGCCTCTCAGGGAGCCGGTGACTCTCAAAGCTGTCGCGTTGACGATGTAGTTCAGCATCAGTACGATCTGCATGATCGGGAAGTAGATGGAGTAAACGATATCGAAGCTGTGACGTCCGAATACGGAAGCCGGCAGTGAAGTCATGAAGTTCGCTGCAGCGCCGATAGCGACACCGATCATAGCAACGCAGATGTATCCGCCTGTCATGTTGTTGAACAGTACGTTGACGGCCAGAGCAACCATGTACCACAGCAGGAATGCTCTTACCGCGGTCTTAACGCCCAGTTTCTGGTCGATGAATCCGAATGCGAAGGATCCGGCCAGACCGATCAGCGCGCATACTGTCATCAGGAAGATCGCCTTGTTCGGCTCAAATCCCAGCTCGATATTTCTCGGAACGAGCTGTGACATAACGCCTGTGGTTACCATCTGGTTGATGCCGATGATCAGAGCGACGATCCACATTTCCTTTGTCTTCAGCAGGGATCCAACGGTCCATCTGCTTGGTGCGTCTGCGGACATATCCGCGTATTCTCTGTCATATACGTCCTGTGTAACGTTGTCAGGAAGCACGCCCATTTCCTGCGGCGTATTTCTAATGATGAAGATCGCAGCGATCGCAACGAGGATAGCGATAACGCCGGTGATCGTCATACCTTTGCCCATGCCGTAAGCGCCGATCAGAGCAGCGATAAGCGGTACATACAGAGCGGAACCGAGGTTGTGGCCCATGGTTGTGAAACCGTTTGCCAGTCCCTTCTTCTTCGGCATCCACTGGGTGACCAGGTTTCCGCCGCCCAGGTAAGCTGCAGCGTTGATGAATACGGTTACCAGAGTCAGTCCTGCGAAGTATGTTCCCAGTGTTGTGGAGTGACCATAGAAGATGTAGGAAGCGCCGGCCAGTGCCAGACAGACGACTGACAGCCACTTGGCGCCGATCTTGGTAAGGATGCGGCCGATCACGAAGTACGCTACGACGCCGATGAATCCGGCCCACATAGCCAGTTCGAGCAGTTTCGCGTGAAGCAGTGTAGGATCGGAGTATCCCAGTTCCTTCCAGTGTGCGTTAACGAATACGTCGATGACGATGTTCTGTCCGTCGATGGAAAAACCGATCAGGAACCAGAACATGATCATGCTGTAAAAGATGATGATCCAGCCTTTACCAAAATTTACTTTGGTGTTTTCGGACTGGAGCTGCTGTCCATTCTGTGACATGTTGTTTTCTCCTGTTTAAGATAATAAGTGATAACTATTCTCCGAAGGCTTCGTCTGTCGCTGCTTTAACCATGTCGTCCCAGGTCTCGTATTCCGTACTCTCTTTGACGAAATTGTCAAAGATCGTCTTGGAATAAACGAGTCTAGGGGAATCCCAGGTAGCCATGACAGCGCTGGAATAACGGAAGCCTTCGAAATTTTTGAAATTTGTATGCTTCTGCATGAACTCGTCACTGAAGATCTTGTTCAGGAGATCTTTCAGTTCCGGAGTATAATTGATAGAAACATAATCGTTTACTGACATTGATCTTTCCCCTTACTTAGCATCCGGATGCTCTTTGAAGTACTCCTCAGCTCTAGCAAATACATAGTCGTGCCATACCTGCGCGTCTCTTGCCATGCAAGGTCTGATGATTTCTTCTTCCTGATCGCCCATTCCGTTGATGACTTCTTTTCTCTGGATCGTCAGGTAGAGAGCCGGTTCATTCGGCGGGCATCCCAGGATCCAGTATGCATTCGGATGATCCTTGAGGTACTTCTTCGTGCAGTTTCCGTGGAGGAAAATCTTCTCATCCGGAATATCCTTCGGAATCTCGTTCTGAGGTCCGATGACAACGGTCGATCCAGCGTTCTTGTCATACTCACCGACTGCCTTCAGCTCTTCCATGTTGATGGCGAGCAGCGCCTGGCAGCTGGAGCATCCGCCTTCACAGCGTACATCGTATTCCGGCCATCTTGTGCTCATGTCGCCGATGTACGGGATCCACATCTGCTTGAAGCATTCTTCTACGGTGTTTCCGACGACTTCGATGTCATCCAGGTCGTACTTACCGAGACCGACTTCCTTCGCAACATTGAAGTAGTCTACACCGGAAGTATCGATGCCTGTTACTTCGCAGGCGATTCTGTCGATCGCTACCGGGTCCTTTGATCCGAGGATCATGTTGGACTCGATTGGAACCGGCATGTGCGGGGAATAACCGGAAGCTGCTCTCATAGCGTCCATGATGTTGAGGTCAGCCTTGCAGACAGACCATACGTCCATCATCGCCATGGTGAGGTTCAGCTGGTGCATCTGCATGTGTACCTTGTCCTGAACAACGCCCTTGATGTTCTTCAGCGCGCCGGAGAATACCATGCTTGCGTGGGCCTTCAGGATCGGCAGGTTGATCAGATGCTCTGCTTCCATCAGTCTCTTCGGGAGCTTGACGTGGGAGATATTGGATCTGAAGTCTCTGACTGCAACATTGACCAGGTCCTTGTCTCTCTTGATATCGTAGGTCTCAACGCCTTCTTCATCGCAAACAGCCTGAATACCGCTTACCTTGAAGCATTCGATCGTGTCGCAGCCGATCGCGGCAGCTTCTGCTACTACGATTTCCTTAGGATTAGCTTTTCTGACCTCTCTGATGACAGCTCTGACTACTTCAGGATTGGTGCAGACAGAGGTCTCAGGTGGTTCTGCGTGGCCTGCATTCGGCTTGATCATTACGGTCGTTCCCGGTCTGATGACGTTTTCTACACCGCCAAGCAGGTCAAATACTTTCGTTACATTGGCCTGAATGTCTTCACCCTTTACGAGTGCTACTGTAGATTTTGACATAACATTTCCTTTCGCCATTACGGCATTTGTCTCTGCAATAACTGATTTCATTTTCAACACCTGATATATAGAGCAAAAGCCGTGCCAACTATTTATGAGCAAATTTTGCTCTATTTTACAAAAATACAGCGGATAATACTCTCCTGTAGGTTTTGTTGCAACGAATTCTGTTGCACAAAACAAAGATCTGTTGCATCATTGCAACAGATCTTTGCTCTAAAGAGGTGTTATGGATGTATTTTGTATAAGTGTCTAAGATAATCGGTAAGCCTTGGTTCCGGGTTTATATGTGGCATGATCATGCAAACCAGAAAACCGCAATAAATAAGACTTTGCCTTTATTAAAAGCAAAGTCTGTGCCAATTTTCTTAAATGATAATGCAAAATCTACCGATTGCTGTCAAGATAGCTCTGCAAAATAATGATTGCTGCTTGCCGGTCGATGATTTCTTTCCTTTTGTTTCGGCGCATATCAGCTTCGATCAGGACTCTTTCCGCCATAACAGTCGTCAGCCGTTCATCGTAGAATTCCACCCTCACATGGTTCATACCGCCGCCTTTGAGCTTGTTTTCGAGCTTTTGCTTAAACTCCCGAACCTTCTCCGTCTGTGGGCTGTCTGTTCCATCCAGTTTGAGCGGCAGACCGATCACAACCGTATCACAGTTATATTCTTTGATGTAATCCATGACCTTCCCGGTATCTTTCTTGATCCCGACACGCTCAATGGTTGTAACACCATCGGCAATGATCCCCATTTCGTCGCTTACGGCCACGCCTATTGTTTTATCTCCCACATCCAAACCGAGTTTTTTCATGATTTCCTCGCGTTAACATAATAATTGTATAGAAAACTTATTTCCGTTTTCAAAAATCAAAAAATAGTGGCGGAACTTTGCCCGCCACAAAAATGGTTATACAAACAGAATTACTTGCCGAGATATGCCTTGATCAGTTCTTCAACAAGATCATCTCTCTCGATCCTGCCGATGACATTTCTCGCGTTATTGTGACTTGTGATATATGATGGATCTCCCGAAAGAATATATCCGACCATCTGGTCGATAGCGTTGTAGCCTCTCTCGTCAAGAGCGTCATAAACGATTGTAAGTATTTCCTTGATGGTCTTCTGCTCAACTTTATCAAAGTTATCGTACATTCTTGTCTGTCTATCCATTATAAAACCTCCGATCAGTTCAATTGGTGTTTACAGTATAACATCAGATTGTCAATAATTACAAGTCATATTGCGAGATTATTGCCTTAAACTATATTAATTCTTACAGCAGTTCTTCTGCTTTTGCAAAAGCATCCCCGACCTTGGACGGATCCTTGGCTCCGGCCTGCGCCATATCGGCCTTGCCGCCGCCGCCGCCGCCGGCTGCCTTTGCGATTTCTTTGATCATCTTGCCGGCGTGCAGACCCTTTTCGACCAGATCATCGGTAAGAGACACGAGGAATGTCACTTTGCCGCCGGAAACAGATGCAAATACCATCGCGACATTCTTATTCGATGCCTTGACGTTGTCTGACAGGCTCCTGAGGTCGTTGATCGCATAGTCTTCGAACTGCTTCGTGATCAGTCTGATTCCGTTGATCTCCTTCGCATCATCCAGGAAAGAATCTGCATCCTTGCTCATTTCAGCAGCTTTTACTTCTGCCAGTTCTTTTCGGAGCGCTCTGACTTCATCGGCAAGAGCTGCTGCCTTTTCAACAAGAAGATCCTTGTCTGCCTTGATAGCCGCAGCGGTTTCGCTGATCACCTGCTGATCCCGTTTGTATCCATCAAGGATGCTCTGCCCTGTAATGGCCTCGATACGACGGACGCCGGATGCGATTCCTGATTCGCTGAGGATCTTGAACGCACCGATCTGACCTGAGTTGGATACGTGTGTGCCGCCGCAGAACTCTCTGGAGAATTCTCCGATGGATACGACTCTTACCTTATCACCATACTTCTCGTCAAAGAGCGCCATGGCGCCTTCCTTGCGGGCGTCTTCAATATCCATTACTTTCGTAGTGACCGGAATGAAGTGGCGGATCTTGTCGTTGACGATATCTTCTACCTGTTTGATTTCCTCATTGGTCATTGCCTGGAAGTGTGAGAAGTCAAAGCGGAGACCGTGTTTATCCACATGGGATCCGGACTGCTTGACGTGATCGCCGAGCACTTCCCGAAGAGCCTTGTGCAGCATATGAGTCGCAGAGTGGTTGGCTGCCGTCATGTTTCTGGATGGTGCAGTGACCATGGCGTCCACATGATCCCCGACAGAAAACTCCCCACGGAGAATATCTACGGTATGCGCGTAGATGTTGTTGTATTTCTTTACACTCTGCACGTAAGCAATACCGCTTTTTTCATTGTAAATAAAACCTTCATCACTGACCTGACCGCCGCTTTCAGCGTAGAAAGGCGTCTTGTCGAGGACGAATATGCTGGTTTCTCCTTCTTTTATATCACGCAGTTCCTCAAACTGTTCACTGTGTATAGACTCCAGGACAGCCTGCTGGTTGATCGTATCATAACCGGTGAATTCTGTTTCGCCGTGAAGGACGAATTCTTTCGATTTGCCTTCCCATCCGGCGCCTTCCATCTCATCTTCCTTCTGGGAGAGTTCCTTCTGACGTGTCATCTCGGCAGCGAAACCTTCCTCGTCAACGGAGTATCCCTTTTCTTCCAGGATCTCCTTGGTCAGGTCGATCGGGAAGCCGTAGGTATCGTGGAGTTTGAACGCTTTCGCACCTTCGAGTTCATGGCTTCCGGAAATGACCATGTCGGCGATGTATTCGTCGATGATCCCCATGCCTTTGTCGATGGTCGAAGCGAACTTCTCTTCTTCCGCGTTGACAACGCGGCGGATCATGATCCTGCGTTTCTCCAGCTGCGGATACGCTCGGCCGGATTCATCGATGACCCTGTCGCAGAGGGTTGACAGGAACGGTCCTTCGATTCCGAGTTTGCGGCCATGCAATGCTGCCCTTCTGATCAGTCTTCTCAGAACATAGTCCCTGCCCTCGTTGCCCGGAAGAATGTAATCGCCGATCATGAAGGTCATGGAACGGAGATGGTCCACGATGATCCGGATGGAAACGTCCGTTTCGGCTGCGCCGTCCTGGTATTTCACGCCGGAGACGTTCTCTACCTGCTTTAGTACAGAACGGATCGTATCCACATCAAAGATAGAGTTGGTACCCTGCATGATGCAGGCCAGTCTTTCCAGACCAAGTCCCGTATCGATGTTCGGGTGCGGCAGATCCGAATAAGTGCCGTCTTCTTCTTTATTGAACTGGGTGAATACCAGATTCCAGAATTCAACATAACGGTCGCATTCGCAGCCGGGTTTGCAGTCCGGTTTGCCGCAGCCGTGCTCTTCTCCCCTGTCAAAGTAGATTTCAGAGCATGGCCCGCACGGACCGCCGGTACCGATTTCCCAGAAGTTATCCTCCTTACCGAGGCGTACGATCCTCTCCTCCGGAAGGCCGATCATGTTGTGCCACAGATCAAACGCTTCTTCATCGTTCTCATAGATCGTGACCCAAAGCTTATCTTCCGGCAGTTTCAGAACGTTTGTCGAGAAATCCCATCCCCATGTGATGGCTTCTTTCTTGAAATAATCTCCGAACGAGAAGTTCCCCAGCATCTCAAAGAATGTGCCGTGCCGGTCTGTATATCCGACATTTTCGATATCACCGGTTCTGATGCACTTCTGGCAGGTGGTCATTCTCTTTGCCGGAGGCGTCTTAAGACCGGCAAAATACGGCTTCAGCGGCGCCATTCCTGCGCCGATCAGAAGCAGACTCGGATCATCCCTCGGAATCAGCGAGAAACTCTCTCTTCTGTAATGACCCTGTTTCTCGAAATAACTCAGAAACATCTCTCTTAACGTGTTCAGACCCAGCTTTTCCATTGTATATAAATCCTCCATTCAATCAGGTTATCATTCATGATTCAGTTCATCACCGATTTTTTATTATACATCACCAACAGGTGATTTATCAACACAAACGC
>CAMOXP010000033.1 GCA_946629205.1 uncultured Bacillota bacterium | reverse complement strand
GAAGAGGCAATCTGAGCTTCACTTCCATCAACCTGCCGAGAATCGCCATCAAAGCCCACGGCGATATCGACTTCTTCTTCGAAGAACTGAACCGCAAGATGAACCTGGCTATCGACCAGCTCATGGAGAGATACAAGATCCAGGCGAGCAAGAAGGTCCGCAACTATCCGTTCCTCATGGGACAGGGCGTATGGATCGACTCCGACAAGCTCAAGGAAGACGACACTGTCGGAGAAGTGCTGAAGCACGGAACCTTAAGCGTAGGCTTCATCGGACTTGCTGAGACTCTGAAGGCCCTGATGGGCGTGCACCACGGCGAAAGTCCGGAAGCGCAGGCGCTGGGACTTGAGATTATCGGGTTCATGAGAAAGAGACTGGACGACGAGTCCAAGAAGACAGGCTTCAACTATACGCTTCTGGCTACGCCGGCTGAGGGACTGTCAGGCAGATTCGTCAGGATCGACCGTGCCAAGTACGGCGTGATCGAGGGCGTTACGGACAGAGAATACTACACGAACTCCTTCCATATCCCTGTATACTTCAACATCAACGCATTTGAGAAGATCAGACTGGAAGCACCGTACCACACGTTGACGAACGCCGGTCACATCAGCTACATCGAGCTTGACGGCGACCCCACGAAGAATCTGGACGCGTTCGAGCAGGTCGTCAGATGCATGAAAGAAAGCGGCGTAGGCTACGGCTCCATCAACCACCCGGTCGACAGGGACCCGGTTTGCGGATATACCGGCATCATCGACAATGAGTGCCCTTGCTGCGGCAGGACAGAAGATGACGGGGATACGGGGTTTGAGAGGATCCGCCGCATCACCGGATACCTGGTTGGCACCATGGATCACTGGAATGACGCCAAGACAGCGGAGGAGAAAGACAGAGTGAAGCATTCTGTAGGCGTAGCGCCTGCACAGGGCGAGATGGAGCAGCTGGACGAGGCTGCTGAATAACAGACAGAGGTATCGACAATGGCAGAATCCATTAGGATCGCCGGAATCATGAGAGAATCGATCGTTGACGGCCCGGGCATTAGATTTGCAGTCTTTTGCCAGGGCTGTCCGCACGATTGCCCCGGCTGCCACAATCCGGAGACCCATGATTTTGCAGGCGGAACGGAAGTATCAGTCGAAAGACTGCTGAAGGAATTTGACAAAAACCCGCTCCTGGCAGGAGCGACATTTTCGGGCGGGGAGCCCATGTGCCAGCCGGAAGGCTTCGCAGCTCTCGGCAGAGGAATCAAGGAGAGAGGCAAAACCATCACGATCTACAGCGGCTATACGCTGGAACAGTTGCTGCGTATGGCACTGAAGGATAAGAATATCGAAGAGCTGCTGCGCATGTGCGACTTGCTTATTGACGGCCCGTTCGTACAGGCAAAGCGCGATCTCACCCTGCAGTTCAGAGGAAGCGCAAACCAGAGGCTCATCGATATGCCGAAGACCTGGAAGGAAGGTCATATCGTCCTTTGGAATGAGGCTGAGGAACAATGAAAATATTTTCTTGCATAGGCTCCGCGCCTGTGCTATAATTTCAAATGTTCGAGCCAGAAATTATGCGGAACGCATTAATATACCAGATAGCAAGGAGGTGCGCCAGATGTCAAACAAATGCGAAATTTGCGGAAAGGGTCAGGTTTCCGGAAACAACGTATCCCACTCAAACAGACACACGAAGAGAAAGTGGAATGCGAATATCCAGACTGTCAGAATCAATGACAACGGAACAGTAAGAAGAGCCAAGGTATGCACAAGATGCCTCAGATCAGGCAAAGTTGAGCGTGCTTAAAGAAAGGCCTAAGCACCTGCATCATGCAGGTGTTTTTTTATTTGCTTATCTATTTTTATTTGCCTATCTATGGTACAATTCAGATATGTTCAACAAGGAAACAGAATTAGGAAAGATACACTTCCCGGTAAGTGTCATAGAGAGAATCATAAGGGATGCTGTCAGCGGCTGCGACGGTAAGGTCACCCTTGAAAACTACAAGGGCAGATACATGGGCACGGTTTCCGGCAAAGGCTGGGATATCGTGGAGACCGATGAAGGCCTTGATCTGGTGATCTACATCATCATCGCTTTCGGCGCAGGCATCAGCAAGTATTCGAAGCAGATCATCGAGTATGTGACAGACAATGTGGAAAACGTTATGGGCGAAAGCCCTCACGACGTGAGGATCATCATCACAGGCGTCCAGTCCGGGAAGGAAATCACCAAGCGACACATCGAAATACCGGAGCGGGGTTAAGCGGCAGAGATGAATTAGCGGCAGAGGAATTAAGCAGCAAAGATGGAATGGAACTTCAGGACAGTATCACAACATTAAAAGGGGTAGGACCGAAAAAAGCGGAGGCTTTTGCGCGCCTCGGCGTATATACCGTCGAGGATCTGATGTTCACGTTCCCCAGAATCTATGAGGACAGGAAGCAGATCCTGCCCATCGCAAAACTGCAGGAGGGCGTTCCGTCGCTCTTTGCAGGCGAAGTAGACGTCATACGTTCCGGCGGGTTTTACCGGGGCAGAGGGAACAGGGTCCTGCGGATGCTCATTACAGACAATACAGGCTCGATAGAGGTTGTATTTTTTAATGCGGCTTATTTGGCAAAGACAGTGCACAGAGGAGACAGGCTGGCGTTTTTCGGAAAGCCGGTACTAAACCGCGAACGCCTGCAGGTCGTCCACCCCCAGTTCGAAAAGGAGGAGACTGTCCAGACCGGCATTCTCCCCATTTATCCGCTCACCAGCGGGATCACCCAGCGGGAGATGCGGCGGCTGCAAAAGCTCATCGAGCCTGTTTACAGCAAAGCCGAGAGCATACTGAGCGAAGAGACCGTCAAGAGGAACAACCTTTGCGATATGGAATACGCCATCCGCAATGTCCATTTTCCCGAGGAGCGCCAGCATTATCTGGAGGCAAAATACAGACTCGTCTTCGATGAGTTCATGACGCTGGAAACAGGACTCATGGCCTCAAAGATGGGCGAAAACGGCCGCGAAAAAGGAATTCGTTTCCCGGATGACGGCTGTGAAAAAGAATTGATAGAGGCCCTGCCGTATCCGCTGACCGGAGCACAGCAGCGCTGTGTCAGGGAAATCATGGAGGATCTGACTTCGGAGCGGTCTATGAACCGGCTCATACAGGGGGATGTAGGATCAGGCAAGACCGCCGTCGCCCAGATCGCCATGTTCAAGGCTGTCAGAAGCGGATACCAGGCAGTCATGATGGCGCCGACAGAAATACTTGCCAGACAGCATTACGACGGCCTCAGCAAGGATTTTGAGGCCTTTGGGATAAAGACAGGGTTCCTGTCCGGAAGCCTGCGGGCTGCCGAGAAGCGTCAGGTGCTGGAGGAACTTGCCGACGGGACGATCCAGGTCCTCATCGGTACGCACGCTGTCATTCAGCCGGATGTGGGATTCCACAACCTGGGGCTTGTCATCACCGATGAACAGCACCGGTTCGGCGTCAGCCAGAGGATCAAACTGAAGAACAAGGGGGACCGGGCCAATGTACTGGTCATGACTGCAACGCCGATCCCCCGTACGCTGGCCGTCGTGCTCTACGGGGATATGGATGTTTCCGTCATCGATGAGATGCCGCCCGGCAGGATACCGATCATCACCCAGTGCCTGTCCGGACCGGCAGACCGGCAGCGCTGCTACGATTTCGTTGAACGGCAGATCAGGCAGGGGCACCAGATCTACGTGGTGACGCCGCTTATTGACGAGTCGGAAGCCATGGACGCCAGGTCCGCCGTGCAGGTCTATGAGGAACTGTCGCGCAGGTTTTCGCGGACTGAGATGATCCATGGAGCCATGAAACAGGACGAAAAGGATGACATCATGGCCCGTTTCAGCGCGGGAGAAATCGATATCCTCGTCGCCACGGTGGTGATCGAGGTCGGCATCAATGTGCCCAACGCTACCGTAATGGTCATCGAGAACGCGGAACGTTTCGGTCTGGCTCAGCTGCATCAGCTGCGTGGCCGCGTGGGAAGAGGCAAGGCACAGTCCTACTGTTTCCTGATCAACGAAGGGCAGTCAGAGCTCGCTGCGAAGCGCGGCAGCATCATGGAGTCTTCGGCGGACGGGTTCTTCATCGCAGAGGAGGATCTGAAGCTGCGGGGACCGGGCGAGATATTCGGCACACGGCAGCACGGACTGCCCGATATGAAACTGGCGGATATGGCGCGGCACATGAATGTTCTTGCCGCCGCCAGAGACGAGGCGAGGGCGATCCTGGAGGACGATCCGGGACTGGCAAAACCGCAGAACCAGCCGCTGAAGCGGCGTGTGACAAAACTTTTCGGCGAGGATCTGTCGCTCAATCTATAGGAGAAGAAATATGAGAGTCATAGCAGGAAAATACAAAGGCAGGAAGCTGTATTCTCCGGAAGACAGCAGCGTGCGGCCCACGACGGATAAAGTCAAGGAGGCCTGTTTCAGCATTCTGACAAACGATATCTACGACGCGCGTGTGCTGGATTTGTTCGCCGGTTCAGGGGGCCTCGGAATCGAAGCCCTGAGCCGGGGTGCGTCCTACTGTCTGTTCGCGGACGCTTCACGCAAAAGCCTGAATCTGGTCAAACAGAATCTGGATCACTGCAAGGTAGAAGAGGAGACGAGAATCGCGGCAGGAGATTACAGCAAAGTCCTCAAAAACCTCGCCGGCAGGATCGAAGACGGGAGGGAAGAGCCTTTTGACATCATTTTGCTGGATCCGCCCTATGATGCAGGTTTTTTGGATGATGTCTTCCGGCTGATCGCAGAAGGCGGCGTTCTGGCGCCCGGCGGAATCATCGTCGCAGAGCACAGAAAACAAATCGAAATGCCGGATGAACTCCACGGGTTCACCAAAACCAAAGAAAGACGATATGGTGTGGTGAAGCTGTCGATTTACAACAATATGTAGTTGCGTTATAAAATAAACTGTGTTAGAATTTTCTAGAAGTTGCGGGAGGATTTCTATGAAAACAAAGGCGTTATATTCAGGTTCTTTCGATCCGCCGACCATGGGGCACATGGACATCATCTCAAGGGCTGCAAAGCTGTATGACGAACTGGTAATCGGCGTCATCGGCAACCCGTCCAAGAAGTCCATGTTTACTCTCGAGGAGAGGGAAGACATGCTCAGGGAGACACTGAAAGACTTCGATAATGTCAGCGTAGATCATTTTTCCGGACTTCTGGCCGATTATGTCAACAGCAACGGCTTCAATGTGGTCGTCAGAGGACTCCGGTCGACGACGGATTTTGATTATGAGATCCAGATGGCGCACATGAACGACAGGCTGTTCAACGATTCCGTTGAGACCGTGTTTCTGATGACAGACCCCAAGTACTCATATATCAGTTCCAGCGTTGTCAAGGAAGTGTTCACACTTGGGGGAGACATCAACGGACTCGTGCCGGATGAAATACTTAAAAGAATGATCAAATAAAACTTTTTGTCAGGAGGACGAGAATGAGAGTTTTAGAATTACTGGAAGAAATCGAAGAAATAGTGGATACAGCGGCAGGGTTCCCGCTGACAGGTAAGATCATGATCGACTCGGAAGAGCTTCTTGAGATCGTACGGGAAATCAGATCAGAACTTCCTGATGAGATCCAGCAGGCGCAGTGGATCAAGAACGAGCGCGAGAGGATCATCGCGGAGGCTAAGAACCAGTACGAGTCAGTAATCGAGGACGCTAAGAAGCAGGCAGATGCTCTGGTCGAAAACAACGACATCACCGTCAAGTCAAAGATGAGGGCAGACGAACTGATAAGCGTCACCGAAGAAACAGCCAAGCAGCTCAAGGTCAGCACCTACGAGTATCTCGACGGGATCCTCTACAACTTCCAGGGCAAGATGGAGCATCTGAACTCCATTTACTTCGGTGAGATGTTCAGCAGCATCGAGAAGGCATTCGAGGAAATCAATACGGCACTTGCAGCCAATAGAGGAGAACTTCAGGAGATGGCGTACAAGGCGCAGATCAGTGCAGAAAGCCAGCCTGAGTATTCCCAGAAGCCGCTCCCCGATATGGACATGGAGCCAATGGAACCGCAGGGTGAAGATGAGGAGTAACAAAACGGAAATGATTGGAATGTGTCAGGGGCAAAACTCTGACACATTTGTTTTTGTATTATGAAGGCAGTAGGAATCACAGCAGAATACAATCCGTTCCACAACGGGCATGTTTATCAAGCAGAAACAGCCAGGCAGTTGTCCGGCGCGGACTGCGTGATTGCTGTCATGAGCGGCGATTTCTCGCAGAGAGGGGAGCCTGCCGTATGCGGGAAATGGGAGCGCGCCCGGGCCGCTGTGAAGAGCGGCGCTGTCGATCTTGTCATCGAGCTTCCGTTTGCTTTTGCGTGCAGCAAGGCTTCGGTGTTCGCAGCAGGCGCTGTGGATATGCTCGCTGCGCTGGGGGCAGACAGCATCTCCTTTGGGTGCGAAGCGGAGGATCCTGCGCTTTTGCGTACACTTGCCGAGGCGCTTTTCACCGGAGCCGGGGCTATCGAAGCAGCCAGAGCTTCGCTTATGAAAGATGGGCGCTCCAGTGCAAAGGCATACGAGCTTGCTGTCGCACAGTCTTGCGGAGAAGAAGCCGCGCTGCTTTTGCATGATCCGAACAACATTCTGGCTGCGGAGTATCTGAAGCGGGTCCTGACGCTGCGGGAGAAAGGCACTGAGCTGAAGGATATTCCGGTGAAACGCCGCGGCAGCGGATACGAAGAGGCATCTGATGAAACGAGCTTTGCCGGTGCAGGGGCGCTGCGCAGGATGATCCGGGACGGGTCTGACGTAAGCAGGTTCATTTCCGGCAGTCCTGATTTTGAAGACTTGAAACGTATGGAAGAGCAGTATCTGCAAATGCTGAAAGGGATCGTGCTCCGAAGTGGTCCGGAGGAGATCCGGAGCATGTACGGTGTCGGGGAAGGCATGGAGCACGCTATCATCCGGGAGACGAGGAGAGCGTCTGATCTGAACGAACTGATTTCATCCCTTACATCCAGACGTTACACCGGCGCTACGGTGCGGCGGGCGCTCACCCATATTCTGGCCGGCGCGAGCTGGGAGGAAATCGACCGGCTCACAGCGCGGATACCGGCGGCGGGAAAGCTGCTGGCGGCAGGCAAACGAGGCCGGGCGTACATGCGACAGCTTGGGAATGACGGCTTCAGGATCATTACGAACATCAACAAGGAAGAAGGAAATCTGGATCCGGAGACGGCAGAATGTCTCCGCCTGGATGAGAGAACTGTCGACCTGTATCATCTCCTCTGCGGCAAGGACCTTTACAGTGCTTCTGACCGGGTGAGGCAGCCCTATATCGAAAAATAAATGCAGTAATGCAAAAATGCCCTATATTGCGGACAAAAGTTGCGCAGCATAGGGCTTTTTATGTTATAATATCATGTGTGCATGTGCGCATGCATCAAGGAGATAGTCATAATAACGATTACAGGAGGAAACCCATAATGAAAGTATTAGTTATCAACTGCGGAAGCTCATCACTGAAGTATCAGGTACTTGACATGCAGAATGAAACATTGGAATGCAAGGGTCTCGTTGAGAGAATCGGCATGGACGGTTCCGTGATCACTCACGAGAAGACGGGAATGGATAAGTTCAAGCTGGAAGTTCCGATGGAAAACCACAAAGACGCGATCGGACACGTACTCGATGCGATCCAGGATCCGGAGCACGGCGTCGTCAAAGACATGAAAGAAATCGGCGCAGTCGGCCACAGAGTCGTACATGCAGGCGAGAAGTTCGCGAAATCCGTTCTCATCACAGACGAAGTCATCAAGGCACTGGAAGAGTGCACACCGCTGGCTCCGCTGCATAACCCGCCAAACCTTCTTGGTATCGCAGCCTGCCAGGAGCTGATGCCGGATACTCCGATGGTCGGCGTATTCGATACCGCGTTCCACCAGACCATGCCTCCTGAATCCTATATATACGCGATTCCGTATGAGTTCTATACAAAGCACGGCATCAGAAGATACGGATTCCACGGAACATCCCACAAATATGTTGCTGAGAGAGCTGCTGACATCCTGAACGTCAATCTGGATGACCTGAAGCTGATCACCTGCCACCTGGGCAACGGCGCATCCGTATCCGCCATCAAGAGAGGCAAGTGCATCGACACATCCATGGGCTTCACACCGCTGGAAGGACTCGTCATGGGAACAAGATCCGGCGATATCGACCCGGCGATCGTAACCTACATGAGAGAGTGCGAGCATCTGGACCAGGGCGTTGCCAACGAGATCCTGAACAAGAAGTCAGGCGTACTGGGCATCTCCGGCGTATCCAGCGACTTCAGAGATCTGGAAGCTGCAGCTGAGGAAGGAAACGAGAGAGCTCTGCTGGCACTGAAGGTCTTCGCTCACAAAGTAAGATTCTACATCGGCGCTTACATCGCTGAGATGAACGGATGCGACGCCATCGTATTCACAGCGGGCGTCGGCGAAAATGATATCGGCATGAGAGACATCATCTGCAACGACCTGGGCAACCTGGGCATCAAGCTGGACGTTGTCAAGAACAGAGTCAGAGGTAAGGAAACCATCATTTCAAGAGAGGATTCCCGTGTCAAGCTGATCCTCATCCCGACAAACGAGGAACTGATGATCGCCAGGGACACCCTCGGCATCGTAGAAGGAACACTTAAATAACGGATTACATTCTGCAGATCTTATTCAAGCATGAAAAACGCCGGATGCCAAAGCCTTTCGGGCCACGGGTCCGGCGTTTATAATGCCTTTGACATCGCAGGACTCTGGTTGTATAATCCATAGCGTATATTTATTTTCACAGGAGGTCAGTAGAAATGAAAAGAAAACCAAACATCGCAGTAGTAGGAGCAACGGGCGTCGTTGGATCGACGTTTCTGAAAGTGCTTGAAGAAAGAGATTTTCCATTTGAGAACATCTATTTGATGGCGTCTGCCAAATCAGCCGGCAAGACACTCACATTCAAGGGCAAGGAATACACCGTTGAAGAACTGACCGAACATTCATTTGATAAACCGATCGATATCGCGCTGTTCTCAGCAGGCGGCAGCACAAGTGCCAAATTCGCGCCGATCGCAGCAGAACACGGCGTGACTGTTGTCGACAACAGCAGCCAGTGGAGAATGTATGATGACGTTCCTCTCGTCGTGCCGGAAGTCAATCCGGAAGACATCGCATGGAACAAAGGCATCATCGCCAACCCGAACTGCTCCACGATCCAGGCCATGGTCGCTCTGAAACCGCTGCAGGACAAGTACGGCATCAAGAGAGTCGTTTACTCGACCTATCAGGCCGTATCCGGCTCCGGCGTCAAAGGCATCAACGACCTGAAGAACGGGCTTGCAGGGAATGATGAAGAACTGCAGGCATATGCGCATCCGATCGCAGGAAACTGCCTGCCGCACATCGATGTGTTCACGGAAAACGGATACACCAAGGAAGAAATGAAAATGATCAACGAGACGCACAAGATCCTGCACGATGACGATATCAAGGTCACAGCAACCACGGTCCGCGTTCCGGTATTCGATTCTCACAGCGAGTCCATCAACATCGAACTGGAAAAGCCGTTTGAACTCGAAGACGTTGTAGAGTGTTTCAGAAACTTCCCGGGACTGATCGTTCAGGATGATGTGGAGAACAACGTCTATCCTCTGGCCCTCGACGCCGCAGGAACAGATGAAGTTTACGTCGGCAGAATCAGAAGAGACTACTCCGTTGAAAACGGCATCAACATCTGGGTCGTTGCAGACAATATCCGCAAGGGCGCAGCCACCAACGCCGTTCAGATCGCCGAGAAACTCCTCGAGCAGCTGCCGGACTAAACAGCAAAATGTGTCAAAGGGACGGTTCTTTTGACACATTTCCAATCAAGACATAAAAAAGAGCACCCTGCGGTGCTCTTTTTAGTAAGCTGTTTTATGCTTCGCCCATGATGTCCTTACCATCATAGTAGTTGCAGTTCGGGCAAACTCTGTGCGGAAGCTTTGGTTCGTGGCACTGCGGACAGATCGAAATGCCAGGAGCCTTCTTCTTCATGTTAGCTGCCTTTCTCTGATGCGTAACTGCTTTTGAAGTTCTTCTCTTAGGTACTGCCATGTTTACACCTCCTTCGTGCCTGATTATAAGCACGCCTCCGCCGAATGGCATCGGCGACTGAATTTCCTGTTGATTTGTTATTGATGACACACGAAGACCCGTATGTCGCAACATTGAGAGTATACACGCGGACGCAAGTGTTTGTCAACATGTTTTTGCATGAAGTCATAGAAGTTCATACTGTGTTCTCTTGAAAGGGCGCGCGGCGGTATGGTATTATCGAACCGTATATGAAAAGTATAGCACAAAGACAGCAGGAGAGG
>CAMOXP010000032.1 GCA_946629205.1 uncultured Bacillota bacterium | reverse complement strand
CGTTCCGGATACAGGTCGTGGGACGCCAGGCGGTCAGAGGCGATCTGCTCCCACTTCGTTCCCGCCTTGCCGTAGTTGCAGTACGGGTCGATGGACAGACCACCGCGCGGCAGGAACTTGCCCCACACCTCGATATACTTCGGATCCATCAGCTTGATCAGATCCTTCATGATGATGTTCACTACATCCTCGTGAAAGTCCCCGTGGTTCCGGAAGGAGAACAGGTACAGTTTCAGGGATTTGCTCTCCACCAGGTATTCGTCCGGAACATAGGAAATGATGACTGTTGCAAAATCCGGCTGGCCCGTAATGGGGCAAAGACTTGTGAATTCCGGGCAATTGAACTTGACGAAATAATCGTTGTCCGGGTGTTTGTTGCTGAACCTCTCCAGAACGTCCGGATCGTAATCCATGCTGTATTCGGTGCTTTTGCTTCCGAGCTTTGTCAGGTTTTCGTTTTCTCTTGTTGTGCTTTCTTTCATTGTATTATCACTCACTGTGCTGTGCTCCTTAAAAATCTGTACCGGATATTGCTGTCATAGGTATCGATGCCTTCTTTTCTCTTGATCCATCCAACGACCGCGTATGTGAGCGGTGTAAAGATGATCTCGTAGCAGACCTTGAACAGGTACTGGAACAGGATCATCTGCAGCAGGACCTTTGTTTCCATTGTCCCCGCGAATGAAATGGTAATGAAGAGAACCGAATCGAATCCTTCGCCCACGACTGTTGACAGGATCGTTCTGACCCAAAGATGCCTGCCTTCCATGGCGACTTTGATCCTGGACAGAACAATGGAGTTGGAGAACTCACCAAACAGATACCCTGCGAAGGAGGCTGCCGCCACACGCGGCGTCGTGCCGAGAACGGCAGCGTAGTGTTCCTGCCCTTCCCAGAAACCCGGGGCGGGCAGCGCGATCGTGATCAGGTAGATGAGCACCGCGAAAAAGCTGCAGCCGAAGCCTATCCAGATCAGCCTTCTCGCCCTCTCAAATCCGTACACCTCGGTGAATACGTCGCCCAGGATATATGTCACCGGGAAGAGGATCACTGCCGCAGGCAGTGTGATGTTCTCCGTTACCGCCCACATTTTGCCCGCAATCAGATTGGACAGCAGCAGGCACGTCACGAAGATGATCCCGATGATCATGAATAATTGTGATACGTTTTTTTGCTCTTGAATTGTCTGCATAAATAACTTCTCCTAAAAAACAGCTCCGGTCTTTCCGGAGCTGCTGAATTCAAATACTTCAATCTAAAGTCTAAATCTAAATCCTAAAAAATGCGCGAACGGAACCCGACGCGCAAATAGAAGCAGTCCCGGTTTTATTTATCGACAGGAAGGTACAAATGAACTGTCGTATGAAATTTTGTCACCACATGATTCTAACAGAGACCGGATAAAAGTCAAGCCCTTGCAGGGTTTTTACAGGGTTTCCGAAGCATCAAAGAACGCTCTGCAGTTTCCCTTTGATGTAGACCCGCTCCGGAACGACGTCGTGGAGCCTGTAGGGATCCATCGCGAACAGGTCTTCCGACAGCACGAGAAAGTCCGCATCTTTTCCCGCTTCGATCGAGCCGATCCGGTCATCGATGCCAAGCTGTCTGGCGCCGTTGATCGTATACCCTTCGATCATCTGCTCCAGAGTCATACGCTCCGCTGCCGGAGCGTAGACCGGTGCCGTCTGTCCGTTCTTTCTTCCGTCCGCGTCTGCTTCGCCGTAATCCGGATCCTGCCTGGTCACACCGACCTCCATACCCCAGAAGGGACTCCAGTGATCCATATTGTGCAGCTCGACCTCATCGGAGCTGAAGGAAACAACGGCGCCCGTATCGAACACCGTCCGGCTCTGCAGGGTCCTCAGTCCACGCTCCGGTCCCAGCAGGTTCTGCATGACCTCCGGGGCTGCCCCGCAGTTTCCGCCGTTCCAACTCGGTGTGAAGTTCGCCACGATTCCGAGTTCCTGAAAACGCTGCACGTCTTCCGGCCGGAGCACCTCATCGTGAGCGCAGGTGACTGTAATGCGGAACGGTGCTCCCTCACCGGATGCTCCCTCTTCACGCAGACGCTCCACGCAGTTCATCACCCTGCGGACCGCTTCTTCGCCGACTGTGTGCAGATGGAAGTCGATGCCTTCGCGATTCAGCGCGCGCATAAACTCCAGAAGCGCATCTTCGGAAATCAATGTGCCGCCGCAGGTTCCCGTATCCGCGTAAGGCTCGACCATGCAGGCCGTATGGATGCGCTGCGTCCCGTCAAACATCATCTTCATCGTATCGAAACGCACATTGTCTGTTTCGTATTTCTGCTTATACTTCTTGAACTCCTTGATCGCGTCCGGCACCATATCCGGATGCCAAAGCATATGGCACATGAACATGCGGACAGGAATCCTCCCCTCCTCATCCATTGCCTTAAACGTCCGGAAGATCATATCCTCTTCTGTCATATTTCCCGCGTCGAAGATCGTGGTCACTCCGCGGGAGATGAGATAGCTGATCAGTTTGGTGATGCCGCTGCGCAGCTGCTTTTCGGTCGGCGTCTCCGTGGAGAGGATCGGCACCATGGTCATCTCCGTGATCATACCGGTCAGCCTGCCGCTTTCATCCCGCTCATAGACACTGAGGCCCGGCGCGATATCCTCTGTATCTTCCCTGACGCCGAAATACTTCAGCGCCGCCGAATTCAGAATCGCGCTATGGCATTCCTCTTCCACCAGGATCACCGGTCTGAAACGGACGATCTTATCCAGATCGTCTCTTGTGATCGGATCCTCGGCCAGCACTTCCATCTTGCCGTAGAACATCGCGTAGAACAGACGGAACGGATGCTTTTTCACGAGCGTCCTGAGTTTTTCCAGCACCTCTTTCTTGCTTTTGCAGTCGTACATCGGCATGGAGTCGTCTTCGTCATCGCCCCCGAGAAACACGCTCATGGCGATGTGGGCGTGGGAGTCGACGATCCCGGGCATAATGAACCGGCCGCCCATATCGTATTCCTTCGCCGTTTCTCCTGCCTGCCGCCTGACCTCGTCATTTGTTCCGACGCAGGTGAATATCCCGTCCTTTACCGCAAAAGCCTCCGCCCATGGATTGTTTGTATCCTGCGTGTAGACCTGCGCGTTTGTAACGATGTACTCCTTCATCCGATCACTCCTTCCGGCCTTCGCGTTTCGCTCCTTACGCTCGGCTCTCACTCTCTTCCTCCGCATTTGTCGATATATTTCTGCACATAGGCATCGATCTCTGCAAAATCAATATAACAGTCCTCGAAGATACTGACCGGGACCTTGTCGCGGAACGTATAAAAATGGATCTGCGCGTTTCCTTCCGCATCTTCAAACAAAATGACTGTAATACTCTTATTGTCGTAGTTCACCGCCCAGTACTCCGGCACACCGGCGTCACGGTATTTGAGCATCTTCTCGTTCATCTTCGATTCGCTGTTCGATGGCGACAGGATCTCGATCGCCAGGTCCGGCGCGCCGGTCATCCGTTTCAGTCCGAAGATGTTCGGGTCGCAGACGACGAACACGTCCGGCTGGACCATGGTCTTATTGCTGTCCGGGTCCAGCTTGAAATCCGTAGCGGCCATACCGGCCAGACAGTCTCCTCCCCTGGCCGCAATATGCGAGCGCAGTTTTATGAAAATCTCACCCGCGATCGCCTGATGCACCGGAGTCGGCGCCGCCAGGTAGTAGAGTTTCCCATCGATCAGTTCCACCCGTATTTTCTCCGGGATCTTCTCCACATCCTCGATGGTGTATTCTCCTTGTTTTTTCTGCCCGGCATAATACTCGAATGCCGCTTCGCGCATTTCTATGGCGCCAACCGAAAAGAACGCCTCCAGCGCAGCCATAGTGTCATAGCGCGGCGTCTTCACGTACCCGCCGAAAATCTTTTTGACCGTGCCGAGGGACACCCCGGAACCCTCTGCGATCATTTCATAGGAAAGCCCCATTTCCTCTTTGATAAACCTCATGTCTTCGATTTTCATCTCATATCCTCCTTCATCTCTGCGCCTCTTTTCTGCCCCTTTTTTATCCTGTTTTTATTCTTTTGTTATCCTTATTTTATCCTGACCGACACCTCTCGTCAAGCGTCAATGTCGTCAGACGTCCGTCGCGTCCATCCGGCGCAGCGCATGATTTTACAATGCTTTGTATTGATTTCCGGGCCTTACCTGCCATATAATATATGCAACAAAATCGTACACTAAGAAAGGAGATTTCACATGGGTTTACTGGACAATCTGAAAGACAAGGTAGATGACGTTATGGAAAAAACGGACATCGATGACAAAATCAAAGCAAAGGCTGACGAGGTGCTGGACAAGACCGATATCGATGACAAGATTCTTGACAAAGCGAAAGATATCAAGGACAAGGCCGGCGACGCGCTGGACAAGACAGACATCGACGAGAAGCTGATGGACAAAGCGAAGGGTCTGAAGGACAAGGCGGAAGACGCCGTTGAGGGAGCCCTCGAAAAGACAGACATCGACGACAAAATCAAAGATAAGATCGATGATCTGAAATAAGCGGATCTACCGAAACAAATGCAGCGAATAAGCAGAGGCGTCGCATCAGGCGATGCCTCTGTTTTTTATGCCGCAACGCGTCCCTCTTCGAATAACCTTCGCGTGCTATTCTCCCAGGTTCATCCGCTGCAGCCTCTTGCGGATCGCGGGGAAATCAATGCTGCATTTGCCCTCAAATAGACGGACCGGAACGATATCATCAAAGGTGTAATGGACCGCCGTTTCCTCTCCATCAAAATCATAGACCGTCACTGTAAACTGTTCCGGATCCACGATCCAGTACTCCCTGCAGCCCGCATTCCAGTATTTGTTCAGTTTGATCAGCATGTCCTTCCGCCTGGTGGTTGGAGAAAGAACCTCCAGCACGAAGTCCGGCGCCCCGTAGATGCACCGTTTGATCGCCTTCTCCATATCGCAGAGCACGACCACATCCGGCTCGACCATCGTCCGCTCATCCCGGTCCAGCTGAACATCTACAGGCGAAACAAACACCTCACAGCCCTGCTTTTCAAACGCATCCATGCAGAGCAGAAACTGGTGGGCGATCTGCAGCGCCACCGTCTGGTGCGCCAGACTCGGTGCGGTCATGTTGTAGAGGACGCCGTCGATCAGCTCCGCTCTCTGATCTTCCGGAAGGGCGTAATAATCTTTTAGCGTGAACAGTCCCTGCCGTTTTGGGTCCGCTCCTTCCGGAAGTTCTGCGCGGTACTTGAATGCCACCTCCCGGAGCCGAGCATTTTCTTCTTCCGAATCTTCAGCGAACACATAGGAAACGTCGTTCTCCTTCTTCACCGGTCCGTGCCAGCCCGCCATGAGGACTTTTTCCAACGCTAAGATTGTTTCTCTTCTCGGCGCCTTCGTCACATTCCCGAAAATCTTCTGCACTGTACCGAGCGGCACGCCGGAAAGATCCGCCAGCTGCTTGTTACTGTAGCCCAGCGCGCGCTTCCGTTCTTTCATTTCTTCAATCGTCATCGTTTATAACCCCATTTTGCTCCCATTCTTTCAACCTGTTTCATATCCACTGTTTCAACATCTTATTTTGGCGGCGCTATCTTTCGTTCCATTTATTTACCGTTATTATACCGTAATTTGACCATCCATCAAGAGGCAATACAAAAGAAGGGGGCCAAACAAAAGAAGCACAAACAAAAAACCTTCTCCGCTTGCGCAAAGCCTTACACAATACGAAGAAGGTTTTTCATTACTCAAGTCAGATTGTACTTCTACAGATTCTTCGCGAATTCACGAACCTCTGCCAGCTTGGCCTCGGACTTGTTCTCATCGCCATTAGCGGTAATCACGCCGGCGTCTTCAATACCTGCAAATGCCATATATCCTTTATACTGTGCAACTGCCCCGTCATAAACGCCCGGTGATCCGGAGCTGAGCAGCATCGCTGCCTTGGTTGCTTTTGTCGGCTTGCCGATGCAGTAGACTCTCTGGATCGCGGCCTCCATCTGCGCGGTCAGTGTGAAGTAATAGATCGGTGAAGCGAAGACGACCATGTCACAATCCTTGTATGCCGGGAGCACTTTCTCAAAGTCGTCCTTTTGGATGCACTGGCCCTCGCCTTTGGTGTGGCAGTATTCGCAGCCCATACATCCCGCAATCTTCATCTTTCCTACCTGGATCACTTCCACTTCATGGCCTGCCTCCTGTGCGCCTTCTACAAAAGCGTCGACCATAGCGGACGTGTTTTCCTTTCTTGGACTTCCATTCAAAACTGTGATTTTCATTGTTGTTCCTCCTCTCTACTAACTTAAACGTAATTATATCATATTTCTTTTGTTTGATTCAAAACCCGTTCCGAAGTTCATGCCGAACGCAAACTAGTTATTTTTAGCACCTTTTTCAGTTGCATTATCCCACGCAAAAAAGCAGTTATTCAACTACTTTGCGATTCTGTTTTCTGTAACCGTTTTCATTGTAACGAAGTTCTTGAAATACCATATAGCAATATGTATATTTACATTGTTCAGCTAGTTAAAGCGTTAACTTTTTTCACATCTTATGTTTTGAAATGAGGTAAATACAGAATGAGCAGATTGGAATTCAAACAGAAAAGCCAGGCTCAGAAGGAAGTGGAAGCTCTGTACGGAGATATCCAGCGCAGAGTCATCGCCAGCCCTCCGAGCCAGTGCCAGGTAGACATGACTTGTTCGTTCCTGAAGCTGTGCCAGGCACAGTCCTGCGGCAAGTGTGTCCCCTGCAGAGTCGGCGTCTATCAGATGATCCAGATCCTGGAGAACATCCTGGACATCGACACAGACAGTTCAACAGATGATCTGGTGCTTTTGCAGAAGACGGCGGAAACAGTCCGCGATTCTTCGGACTGCGCCATCGGATGGGAGACCGCGGAAATCGTTCTCAAATCCCTGCAGAGTTTCAGCGAGGACTACATGTCCCACATCGAGAGAAAGCGCTGCTCCGACAGCGTTACAGACCTGAGAAACACCGTTCCATGTGTTTCCAAATGCCCTGCCGAAGTCGACATTCCGGGTTACATTTCCCTGATCAAAGCCGGCAGATATGACGACGCTGTCAAGCTGATCCGAAAGGATAACCCGTTCCCGACCGTGTGCGCGCTGATCTGCGAGCATCCGTGCGAGGGTCACTGCAGAAGAAACATTCTGGACGCCTCCATCAACATCAGAGGTCTCAAGATGTTCGCCGTAGACAACTGCTCGGATGTTGTTCCGATCCCTGAGATCAGAGAGAACACCGGCAAGAAGATCGCCATTATCGGCGGCGGCCCGAGCGGACTGACCGCGGCGTACTACCTGTCTCTGATGGGACACAAGACCAAGATTTTCGAGCGCAGAGCGCAGCTGGGCGGCATGCTCCGCTACGGCATCCCGAGCTACCGTCTGCCGCGTCACAGACTGGACTGGGACATCAAGTCCATCCTGTCAGCCGGCATCGATGTTGAGCTCAATGCGGATATCAATACAGAAGAAGCCGTCAATAAACTGATGAACGAATACGACGCCGTCTACGTTGCCATCGGCGCCCACAACTACAAGATGATCGGTATCGAGGGCGAAGAGAGCAAAGGCGTCATCTCCGCGGTAGACATGCT
This sequence comes from uncultured Bacillota bacterium, assembly GCA_946629205.1. Classification (GTDB taxonomy): domain Bacteria; phylum Bacillota; class Clostridia; order Peptostreptococcales; family Anaerovoracaceae; genus Lentihominibacter. The sequence goes on along the minus strand of CAMOXP010000032.1, from coordinate 2,805 downwards.
CCGCGGCATCGGCGATGAGAAGATGCCGGATTTCAAAGGCAAGAGAGTCGTCGTAGTCGGCGGCGGAAACGTGGCCATGGACGTGGCTCGTACCGCAATGCGTCTGGGCGCGGCCCATGTGGACATCGCTTACAGAAGACGCAAGGTCGACATGACTGCGCTGCCTGAAGAAATCGACGGCGCCATCGCAGAAGGCTGCCGTCTGCTGGAGCTGCGGACCCCGGTCAGGATCGAAGCCGATGAAGAAGGCAATGTCAAGGCACTGGTCGTGCAGCCGCAGAAGGTCGGTCCGTACGATTCCTCCGGACGTCCGAAATCCTTCCCGGCGCAGAAGGACGAACAGGTTCTCGAATGCGACATCGTCGTCGGCGCCATCGGACAGGAAATCGACTCTGAAGTCTTCGAAAAAGCCGGCGTCTCCGTACTGTGGAAGAAACTGAATACCGACGAATCCATGGCCGTGGAAGGCATGGAAGGCGTCTTCGCCGGCGGCGACAGCGTAACCGGTCCTTCGACCGTCATCAACGCCATCGCCCAGGGCAGAGTTGCTGCCGCAAACATCGACAACTACCTCGGCTACAACCATGAAATCAAAGTCGAACTCGATATACCGGAACCGGATCTGAAGGACTACATCCAGTGCGGAAGATCCGAACTCACAAGCCGTTATCCTGACGAGAGAAACCGCGACTTCGACGGATTCGAAAACGGGCTCCTGCTCGAAGAAGCGATCCAGGAAGCCGGCCGCTGCCTGCGGTGTGACTGCAACAATCTCGGCGCATTCAGAGGAGGGAGGCACACATCATGGTAAACATTACAATCAACGGAAGAAAAACTTCAGTGCAGCAGGGAACCACGATCCTGAACGCTGCGAAATCCGTCGGTGTGGAGATCCCCCACATCTGCTACTGGGAAGGTCTCAACGACATCGGCGCCTGCCGTATCTGTGTTGTAGAACTCGAAGGAAAGGACAAGCTCGTTTCCTCATGTAATACAGAAGTCGAAGAAGGCATGGTCATCTACACCAACAGCCCGCGCGTCAGACAGGCGAGAAAGATCAACATCCAGCTGGTGCTGGCAGAGCACGACTGCAAGTGCGCGTCCTGCCCGAGAAGCGGCAACTGCGCGCTGCAGAGCATCGCCAGAGACCTGGGCGTGGTCGGAACCTCCTATGTGGAGAACGCCGACGACTACCGCTGGGACGATTCCTTCCCGCTCATCCGGAACGCGGCCAAGTGCGTGACCTGCCTGCGCTGCGTACAGGTCTGCGACAAGATCCAGAACATGAACGTCTGGGAGAAGCTTGGCTCCTCCTTCAGAACAACGGTCGGCGTCACCGACGGCGTGCAGATCCGGAACGCCAACTGCAGCCTTTGCGGTCAGTGCATCACCCACTGCCCGGTCGGCGCGCTCAGCGAAAGAAACGATACGGACAAAGTCCTCGACGCGCTGGCAGATCCTGAAACCATCACCATGGTCCAGTTTGCACCGGCCGTCCGTGTCGCATGGGGCGAGAAGATCGGCATGAACCGCGTGGAGCAGACAACCGGCAAACTGGTTGCCGCGCTGAAGCAGATCGGCTTCGACTACGTCTTCGATACCGTCTACACTGCAGACATGACCATCATGGAGGAAGGCAGCGAACTGATTGACCGCATCGGACATAAGGACGATCACCCGTGGCCGATGTTCACCTCCTGCTGCCCGGGCTGGCTGCGGTTCGTACAGCTCGAATATCCGGAACTCATTCCGAATCTTTCGACTGCAAAATCACCCCAGCAGATGTTCGGCGCCATCGCTAAGACATACATGGCCGAAAAACTCGGCGTGGATCCCGCGAAGATCTGCTGTGTATCCATCATGCCTTGTACAGCCAAGAAGTACGAGTGTGATGAGCACACTCTCCGCGATTCCGGATTCAAGGACGTGGATGTTGTCCTGACGACCCGCGAACTGGATAATCTGATTTCCATGGACGGCATCAAAGCAGCCCAGCTTCCGGAAGCGCCATTTGACGATTTCTTTGGCGAAGGAACCGGTGCCGGCGTCATCTTCGGCGCCACCGGCGGCGTTATGGAAGCGGCCCTGCGTTCCGCGTACTTCCTGATCACCGGGGAGAATCCTCCGGTCGACGCGTTCCAGAATGTCCGCGGCATGGACGGCTGGAAAGAAGCTACATTCACCGTTGCAGGCATCAAACTGCGCGTAGCCGTTGCTAACGGACTGGGCAACACGCGCAAACTAATCGAAGCCATCAAGGCCGGTGAGGCCAGCTACGACTTCGTCGAGATCATGGCCTGCCCGGGCGGATGCTCCGGCGGCGGCGGACAGCCGATCCATGACGGAACCGAAATGGCACAGCTCCGCGGAAGCGAGCTCTACAATATTGACAATACGTTGGACATCCGGTTCTCACATGAGAACCCGACCGTCACTATGAGTTATGAAGAGTACTTCGGCGCGCCGAATTCAGAAAAAGCGCACCACCTGCTCCACACAGACGTATCACAGTGGAGGCTCTAATGGCTGAATACAACAGCACATCGAAAAAAGCAGAAGAATTTATCAACGATGAAAAAATCAAAGCCACGCTTGCTTTTGCGGAGGCTCACAAGGATGACCTGGAACTGATGCAGGTCATCCTTGATAAAGGCAGGGAGTACAAAGGTCTCTCGTACGCAGAGGCCGCTACCCTGCTCGAATGCGAAGACCCGGATATCATCCGGCAGATTTTCGACCTGGGCAAGGAAATCAAGGAGCATTTCTACGGCAACCGCATCGTCATGTTCGCGCCACTCTATCTCT
>CAMOXP010000031.1 GCA_946629205.1 uncultured Bacillota bacterium | reverse complement strand
CCAGGTCCAGCTTGATTGTCATTGCGTTTGCGATGGCTTTGTTTTCTAACATTGGGTTTCCTCCTTAATGGAGTTGTCACCGTGAGCCGTCAGGCGAACGGATGAAACTCCTTATGCTTTAGCGGCCCAAGAGCGTACCCTTTAGGGTGCGTGATTGGCTAGCCGCTAGTCGTATAATTTATTTAAGATTTATCACTTTAGCTACTGCTTCATTCAATGAGAAGTCCTTGACGATCTTGTCGAACTTCTTCAGCTCATCGATCATGATGATGTCTTCTTCGATCGGATCAGCTATTGTTCTGATGAAATCGTAAGCGACCTTTGTTGCAGGCGCCAGATTGTCGATTCCTTTCTCTCCCTGTTCCTGTCTGAGCCAGATCGCCTGGGCTGCTGCCGACAGCTCGATTCCGAGGACCTTCTGCGCGTTGTCAAGAACCATCGCCGCAGTTCTTGCGGAAGTTGTTCCCATGGACACGTGGTCTTCCTGGTTCGCGGAAGTCGGGATGGAGTCGACGCAAGCCGGATGGTCGTAGACTTTGTTTTCGGAAACCATGGATGCCGCTGCGTACTGTGCGATCATGTAACCGGAGTTGAGTCCGCCGTTCTTCACGAGGAAGGCAGGCAGTCCTTCCGAAAGCTGTGAATTGACGAGACGTTCGATTCTTCTTTCGGAAACGTTCGCCAGTTCTGAGATCGCGATCTTCAGGAAATCGAACGCCAGCGCCATCGGCTGTCCGTGGAAGTTTCCGCCGGAAATTACTTCGTCCTCTTCTGCAAAGACCAGTGGATTGTCTGTTACCGCGTTGATCTCTGTGGTGACTTTATCGTAAACATACTTGATGGCGTCTCTGGATGCGCCGTGGATCTGCGGCAGACATCTCTGGGAATACGGATCCTGCACCTTCGTTTCATGGAGCCACTTGGCGTTGTATGATCCATCGAGAAGCCGTCTCATGTTTTCCGCTTCGATCATCTGGCCTTCGTGGCCTCTGATGGCGTGTACTTTAGGATCATACGCCTTACGGATCGCGTGCATCGCTTCGCCTGTCAGCGCGCCGGCGATGTCTGCTGTTATGAGAAGCTGCATGGCGTCGTAGAGTACGTTCAGTCCGACAGCCGTCATCATCTGGGTGCCGTTGTTGAGCGCCAGACCTTCTTTCGCTGCCAGTTCTACCGGCGTGAGTCCTTCTGCTTCAAAAGCTTCCTTGGCTTCGACGACCTTGCCTTTGTACTCGACCATTCCCATTCCGATCAGACCGAGGGCGATGCAGGAAAGCGGCGCCAGGTCACCGGAGGATCCAACGGATCCTTTCTCCGGAACGATAGGAATGATATCAGCGTTCAGCATGTCTATCATTGTCTGGATCGTCGAAAGACGAATGCCTGAGAATCCTCTTGTCAGATTGTTGCATCTCAGGAGCATCGCTGCTCTGACATAGTGTTTCGGATAAGGCTTTCCCATGGCGCAAGTGTGGCTCATGATGAGGTTCTTCTGCAGCTGGGCTGTATCCTCGAATGAGATCTTAACGTTGGCGAATCTGCCGAATCCTGTTGTCAGTCCGTAAATGACTGCATCGTTTTCAAGTTTCTCTCTTACATAGTCTCTGGATCTGTTTACTGTGATCTTCGCGTCTTCTGTGATTTCGACTTTCTCGTAGTCACGGCAGACATGGATCACGTCCTCGACTGTAAGACTTTTCCCATCGATTCTGACTGTCATAACTTATCTCCTTCTAATTCTTCTGTATTTATATGTAAGAATATAAAATAGACTTTTTCGGTATAATTATATCAAAAAGACTATCGGAATACTATACTTGTGGCAAAATTTTCCACTTCGTTAAAGGGGTGTCGTATTATCGTGTTAAAGTGTGTCTGAATTTCGGAATTTTCGGATTGTAAAAGTTATTAAGCGAAAAAAGCGTTAAAACTACGATTTCTTGCTTTTGCACAAGGAATATGAAGTTCTCAGAATTGCACGGTCGTAGTTTCATGATCGATCTGCCGCAATAACTATGATTATTCGCTGCTATATGCTGCCAACATCTGCCTCAAGCAGTCCTTGCTGCCCCGGAAGCACCGAGCAAAAGCAAAAGGTCGTAGATTTTATTCCCGTATGACTGAAAAACTTTTACAATCCGATTTCGGCACAAAAAAAGGGGCGTCGCTTAATGCGACACCTCCTTCGCATATGCCGTTACCGGCTTTTGATTTCCTATGTCCGCTTAGTCCGTCGTGTAGTTGTCGAAGTATCCCTGGATGAAGACGATCGGGGTGCCCTTGTCGCCGGAGCCGCTGGTCAGGTCGCACAGGGAGCCGATCAGGTCAGTGAGCTGGCGCGGCGTTGTGCCTTCTGATTCCATCTTGCCGACCAGGCTGCCGTCCTTCTCTGTGATCCTGCCTTTGATGGCATCCTTGAGTTCGTCGCCGGACAGATCTGCGAAATCGTTGTCCGCCAGATACTTGAGCTTGAGCTCGTTCGGCGTTCCTTCAAGGCCCTTTGTGTACGCGACGCCGACACGCGGGTCTGCCAGTTCCCAAATTTTTCCAACCGGATCCTTGAATGCGCCGTCGCCGTAGATCATGACTTCAACGTTCTTGCCGGTTCTCTCCTTGAAGTCCGCCTGGACTGCTTCTACGAGCTGTTGGCTTTCGGCGGATCTTGGGAACAGTTTTACCGTGTCTTCGGTTGCCTTGTTTGAACCGAGCAGTCCGAAGGTCTCGTTGAAGCCGCTGCCGTCAACGGATGCTGTCAGGATGTCATCCAGTCCGTAGACGTTCTCTGCTCCGGCTGCTTTCAGCAATCTCTTGCTTCTTTCTCTCGTGTGGATATCGCATGTGAGGACGTTCTTCGTGTAGTTCAGGATCTCTTCTGCGTGGTTTGCGAAGATGACTTCTACTTCCGCGCCGCAGTCTTTGATCAGATCGCTGTAGTACTGTACATAATCTACTCCTGTGAACTGGTGCTTGTTCTCCCCGAACAGTTCTCTGTACTTGGCAAGATCCAGTACGTCGCTATAAGGATTGATCCCTGCTTCGTCCACCTGGTCCATAGTGATGAGGGCGTTACCGACTTCATCGCTCGGATAGCTCAGCATCAGGACAATCTTCTTCGCGCCCTTGGCGATGCCGCGCAGGCAGATGGCGAACCTGTTTCTTGAGAGAATCGGGAAGATGACGCCGACGGTCTCTCCGCCCAGCTTGGCTTTCACGTCCGCCGCGATGGCGTCGACACTGGCGTAATTGCCCTGAGCCCTTGCTACGACTGACTCCGTTACACAGACAATGTCCCTGTCTCTCAATGCAAAACCATCCGTTTCAGCTGCTTTCAGCACACTGTCGACAACGATCTTGCCGATGTCATCACCCTCGCGGATGATCGGGCAGCGGATGCCTCTTGAAATTGTTCCAACGTTTCTTTCTGTTGTACTCATTTGTTACCTTCTTTCTATATTAACTAACATTATTTACCATTTTTGGCGCTCGGCATTTTACTGTTTCACGTGAAACATTTCTACGCGAGGCTTCTCAATAATTCGATGAGCCGTTCCAGTTCTTCCGCGCTGTAGAATTCGATTTCTATCTTTCCGCCTTTGCCCTTGCGGTTCAGGCTGACTTTGGTTCCGAGCGCGTTCTTGAGATCCTCTTCAACACGCTTCTCATCGGCGCTTTTGGTCTTTCTCGTCTTTTTCTTCTCCGGAGGCTGCTTGGTCTCTCTCGCAAGCTGCTCTATTTGTCTCACTGAAAGCCCTTCCTTGGCGGCTCTTGCTGCCAGGTCGATCTGCCTTTGCTGGCTCTTAACGGACGCCAGCGCTCTGGCGTGACCTGTTGTGATTTTTCCTTCCGCGGTAAGCTGCTGGACTTTCCCCGGAAGTTTCAGAAGCCTGAGGCTGTTTGTGATATACGGCCTGCTCTTTCCCACGCTGTATGACACCTGCTCCTGCGTAAGGCCGTAGGTGTCGATCATTTTCTTCAGACCCTCTGCTTCTTCGATGGGGTTGAGGTCCTCTCTCTGCATGTTCTCGACGATCGCCAAGAGCATGTTCTCCTCTTCGGTCAGTTCTTTGACAATGCAGGGGACTTCCTTCAGACCGGCCAGTCTGGCGGCGCGCCATCTTCTTTCTCCTGCAACGATCTCATATCCCTTGCCCAGTTTCCGCAGGACGATCGGCTGTATGAGTCCGTGCTGCTGGATGGAAGCTGCAAGTTCTTCCAGTTTTTCCTCATCGAAAACTTTCCGAGGCTGCGCTGCATTCGGTTTGATATCATTGAGATCAACATAAAGAACTCCGCCTTCTTCCGCAGGTGGTTCTTCATTCTTCTCTGCTTTTCTGTTTTCTGTCTGTTTCTTCTTTGCTGCCGGTTTCTTCTCTACAGGGGCGACCTCAGCATCTCCGAAGAGCGCCTCCAGTCCCTTTCCCAGTCCTTTGGCTTTGGTCTTAGCGGCCATCTACCTCTCCTTTTCGTTTTCAAGGAATTCTTCAGCGAACTCCATATAAGCCTGCGCTCCCGTCGATCTTGGGTCATACTGAATGACCGGCATGCCGTGGCTCGGAGCTTCGGCAAGACGCACATTCCTTGGGATCACAGTAGTATAGACTTTCTCTTTGAAGTATTTCTTTACTTCCTCTACTACCTGAGCTGACAGATTTGTTCTGCCGTCGAACATGCTCAAAATTACTCCTTCTATTTCAAGATTCGGGTTCATGTGCGTTCTGACAATGTCAATTGTGCTCATGAGCTGGCTTACGCCCTCAAGAGCATAGAATTCGCACTGGATCGGAATCAGGACAGAGTCTACCGCCGTCAGAGAGTTGATTGTCAGTATGCCAAGTGATGGCGGGCAGTCTATGAAAATATAATCATAATCCGGCTTTAGGACATCGATTGCCATCTTGAGCCTTTTTTCCCTGCCTGCCATGTTGATAAGTTCGACTTCCGCACCCGCCAGCTGTACGCTTGCCGGCATGATATCCAGATTCGGTACGCCTGTCGGGATGACCGCTTCTGCCGGGTGGTGATCGTCTTCTATAAGTATTTCATGTGTTGTCAGGTCCAGATCCTTCTTTGATACGCCCACTCCACTTGTCGTGTTCCCCTGGGGGTCTATATCCAAGATCAGTACCTTCTTCCCTTTAAGTGCCAGGCAAGCTGCCAGATTGATATTCGTTGTTGTTTTTCCGACGCCGCCCTTCTGATTGAATATCGCTATCGCTTTACCCACGATTACCTCCTTTTTATCTCTTTCAAAATCACTTCTGATTATATACCAACCTCTCCTTTCCCGCTATATAAAAAGTAGCAAAAAATAAGAAAAACCCGAAAAAGTTTTAAATGTTTCACGTGAAACATTTTCTTTTTCGGGATTATCTTCCGGAATTCTTTTAGGAAAATCCAACGAACATGGATTTCCATTTATTTCCATTTCATATCCTGTGTTTATTCTCGTTTATTCTCCCTCATGGTTGCATGTTCTGATTGATGTCTGATTACAGAGGCTTCTTCGCCGGTGTTCCTGCTTTTCTCGGATAAGCCGCAGGTGTCGGTTCCTTCTTGTTCACAACGACCAGACAGTGATCCAGCTGCGGAAGTTCCTGGATCTGGGGCTTGTCTCCGCCGAGGATCCGGATCGCGCGTGACGCATCGCTGATTTCCGCTTCACAATCAGCGCCTTTGTAGGCGATGAAATATCCGCCCGGTTTCACGAAGGGCAGACAGTACTCGGACAGGACCTGCATGTTGGCAACGGCCCGGGAAACACAGAGGTCAAAGTTCTCCCTGTACTCCTTCTTTCTGGCAAGTTCTTCTGCCCTGCCGTGGATCACGCTCACGTTCCTGAGCCCGATTTCGTCACAGAGTTCGCGTACAATCTTGACACGTTTCTGCAGGGAATCCATCAGGACGAATTCTTTGTCCGGATAGCAGACTGCCAGAGGAACGCCGGGGAATCCGCCGCCTGTTCCCACATCGCAGATAGACGATGAAGCAGTAAAGGCAAGGTTTTCAGCACACAGAAGGGAATCGATGTAATGCCTCTGCACAAAGGCCAGCCGGTCCGTGATGGCAGTCAGATTCACCTTCTCGTTCCAGGAAAGCACGCCCTCCATGTACTGCCGGAGCTGCTCCGTCTTCTCATCTGCGCCATCGATGTTCAGTTTCTCAATGTAGGACCTCAGTTCTTCCATTTCTTCATTCATTCGTTCCTTCATTCGTTCCTTCGTTCGTTTCTTCACCCGTTCCTTCATCGATTCTTTCATCTGTTACGACTTCATCTATCGCATCATCCTCTGCTGCGCCGCTGCTTTTCCAGATAGATCAGCAGCACGTTGATATCTGCAGGCGAGACGCCGGAGATCCTTGAAGCCTGACCGATGGAAACGGGCTTCAGCGCATCCAGTTTCTGCTGCGCTTCGATCCGCAGACCGTCGATCTTCGAATATTCCATATCGGCGCTCAGCTTCTTGTTCTCGAGACGTTTGAATTTCTCGATCTGCGCCAGCTGCTTCTGGATATATCCGCCGTACTTGATCTCGACCTCCATGGAAGTCTTCTGATGCCGTGAAAGCGCCGGCCGTTCAGGATCGAGAGACGACGTGTTATCATACGTCACTTCCGGTCTGTGCATCATCTCGAACAGGGACTGCGCCGATTTCAGCGGCGCGCTGCCCAGCTCCTCCAGGAGAGGATTCGCTGCCTGGGGGCTGATGACCACATGCTTCAGCCGCTCCGTTTCTTTCTCCACCGCTGCTTTCTTCTCCAGGAACCGCTGATAGCGGTCTTCCTTGACCAGACCGACCTGATGCCCAAGCTCTGTCAGACGCAGGTCCGCGTTGTCCTGCCGGAGCATGAGGCGGTACTCCGCCCGGCTCGTCATGATACGGTAGGGTTCATTGGTTCCCTTTGTGACCAGATCGTCGATGAGCACGCCGATGTACGCCTGGCTCCTGTCGAGGATGAACGGCTCCCGTTCGTCCAGCTTCAGCACAGCGTTGATGCCGGCCATGAGCCCCTGTGCCGCAGCCTCCTCATACCCGGAACTGCCGTTGAACTGCCCGCAGCAGAACAGATCCTCGATGCTCCTGTTTTCCAGCGTTGCCTTCAGGTCCAGCGGATCGATGCAGTCGTATTCGATCGCATAGGCGGGCCGCACGATCTTCAGATGCTCCAACCCTTCGATCGTCTCATAAAATGCCTGCTGCACATCCTCCGGAAGAGACGAGGACATGCCTTGAATATACATTTCCTCAGTGTCGAGCCCCTCCGGTTCGATGAAGAGCTGGTGGCGTTTTCGGTCTGCAAACCGGTTCACCTTATCCTCGATGGACGGACAGTACCGGGGTCCCACGCCTTCGATCTTTCCGCCGAAGAGCGCCGACCGGTGGAAGTTCGCCCGGATCACATCATGTGTTTTTTCATTTGTATAGGTCAGCCAGCAGCGGATCTGATCCCGCTTCAGCTCATCATTCATAAAAGAGAACGGAACGATTTCTTCGTCCCCGTCCTGAGGGATCATCTTGTTGTAATCAAGACTCGACGCCAACGCTCTTGCCGGCGTACCGGTCTTGAACCGGCGCATGGGCAGTCCGTAGGAACGCAGCCGCGCAGCCAGATCCACTGACGGCGCCAGTCCGTTCGGACCGCTGTCGAACACGCTGTCTCCGATGAAGATCTTGCCGGCAAGGAAGGTCCCCGTCGCCAGGATCACCGCCCGGCTGCGGTATACCGATCCCGTCCGCAGCACGACGCCCCGCGCCGCTCCGTCTTCTATCACAAGATCCACGACCTCGCCCTGCTTCATATCAAGCAATGGTTCCCGCTCTATGGTCTTCTTCATTTCAAGATGATAACGGTTCTTGTCCGCCTGGGCTCGAAGCGAATGGACGGCAGGACCCTTGGCTGTGTTGAGCATCCTGCTCTGGATGAACGTCTTGTCCGTATTGATTCCCATCTCGCCGCCAAGTGCGTCGATTTCCCGGACGAGATGGCCTTTGCCTGTTCCGCCGATAGACGGATTGCAGGGCATCATCGCCACAGCTTCCAGATTGATCGAAAGCATGAGGGTCTTCTTCCCCATTCTGGCCGCGGCAAGACCGGCCTCGCATCCTGCGTGGCCCGCGCCGATCACGATGATATCGTATTCGCCCATCAGGTATTCTGTTGTATGATCATTATTCTGCACTTTGCTTCGTCACCTCTTCATGCAAAAGCCGGACATATAAGCTGTCCGCTATTTGCCCAGACAGAATCTCGAGAACACTTCATCCAGCACTTCATCGGAAACGGTCTCTCCGATGATTTCTCCCAGCCAGTCATAGCACTGCCTGACATCGATCTCGATGATGTCCAGCGCTTCGCCCGCCGTCGTGATCGTCCGGGCGTCTTCCGCTGCCTGCAGTGCTTTCCGCAGCAGCTCCTCATGGCGCACGTTGTTGACCATGACGCTGTCCTTCTGCGTAAGCTGACCGCCGTAAACGAGTTCTTCGATCCTGTCTTCTATCTCTGTCACGCCATCTCCCTTCAGAAGGCATGTTTCTATTACATCGTTATTAGGCGATTTTCCTGTAAGAATCTCTATATCCCTTGGTGTGACTGCGTTTCCGAGATCGCTCTTGTTCAGAAGAACGAGGGATCTGCGCCCTTCGAGACGCTTCAGAATGTCCTCATCTTCCTCTGTCAGCGGCGCGCTTCCGTCCACGATGACGATGATCAGGTCCGCATTATTGAATGCTTCCTTGGTCTTTTCGATGCCGATCTTTTCGACGATGTCATCGGTCTGACGGATCCCGGCCGTGTCCACCAGATACACCGGGATGTTCCGGATGCTTACAGCCTCCTCGATCGTGTCGCGGGTCGTTCCGGGTATTTCCGTCACAATGGCGCGGGACTGCCGGAGCAAACCGTTCATGAGAGAAGACTTTCCCACATTCGGGCGTCCCACGATGGCCACCCGGATGCCTTCCCGTATCATGCGTCCCGTTCCTGCTGTGGACAGAAGCCCGCTGATTTCCTGCTCCACATCCCCGATGCCGGCAAGCAGTTTCTCGTAGGTCAGCTGCTCGATGTCTTCATCAGGATAATCGATGTTCACGGTGAGGTCCACGAGGATATCCAGAAGCTTCGCCCGGATGCCCTGCACCCGTTTGGAAAGTTCTCCTTCCATCTGGGACAGTGCCGCGTCATAACTGGCGTCCGCTTTGGCCTTGATCAGATCGATCACGGCTTCTGCCTGCGACAGGTCCATGCGGCCGTTCAGGAACGCCCGCTTTGTGAATTCGCCCGGCTCTGCCATGCGTGCTCCTTCGCGCAAAACCAGCGCCAAGGTCTTTCGGAGCGAGACGGTGCTCCCGTGGCAGTTGATCTCAGCCACATCTTCTCCCGTATAGGTAGCGGGACCCTTCATATAGACGGCCAGCACCTCATCGATGACCTCTCCGCTCTCGGGGTCTGTGATCCTGCCGAAAGTCATGCGGCGGTTTTTGATGCTTTTGCATACGAAAACTCTGCGGAGGATCCGTAGGGAGTCCGGTCCGCTGATTCTGATGATTCCTATTCCGCCCTCACCGTAGGCTGTTGATATCGCTGCTATCGTTTCACACATATCACTAATTGTAAAGGCCCGCAGAAAGCGGGCCTCATCATGCTATTTCTTCAGTTCTATTACAACTCTTCTGTAAGGCTCTTCGCCTTCGCTTCTAGTCGTAATTTCCGGGTTCTTCTGCAGAGTCGCATGAATGACCTTTCTCTCATAGGGGTTCATCGGTTCCAGGCGTACATGCTTTCTCGTCTTGATGACCTTCGCTGCCAGTCTGTTGGCCAGCTGCTCCAGGGTTCTTTCTCTCTTGGCCCTGTAGTTCTCCGCGTCGACAACTACCTTCGTATAATTCTCATTGTCTTTATTTACAACGAGACTTGCCAGGTACTGAATGGCGTCGAGCGTCTGTCCTCTTTTGCCGATGACAGTTCTGGAGTCCTTGCCGTTCATTTCGACATAGACGAGATCTTCGCCGACTCTGGCGCTGAAGTTGAGGTCCAGCCCCATCTTCTCCGTGATATCCTTCAGGAAGGTAAGCGCTTCATGCTCTTCTACCACTGTCAGGTCATTGATATCCACATCATCCAGAACGATGTTTGCTTTCTTTTCTTCCGGTTTCTTTGCTTTTGCTTTTGAGCTCTTTCTTGACTGGCTCTTTTTTTCTGAAGATTTCTTTTCCGGAGCTTTCTTTTCTGTTGTCTGTCTCTCTGGAACTGCTTTTTCCGGAGTTTCTGCTTCCGGCTTCGGTTCTTCCTTCTTGATTATTTCGACTCTTACCTTTGCCAGTTTGGCACCCAGTCCCAGAAAGCCCTTCGTCGGCTCCTCAAGGACAGTGACTTCAACCTCTTCTCTGGAAACCTTCAGATCAATCAGGGCAAGGGATACCGCTTCTTCGATGTCTTTGCCCCATTTTTCTGTGTAATCCATTCTATTTCCTCCGTATACAGAGA
>CAMOXP010000030.1 GCA_946629205.1 uncultured Bacillota bacterium | reverse complement strand
AACTTTCCTATCGGATCAGAGTCATCTGCATGGAGGATTTTGAGCATATCACCAATATTGATGAGTACATCGGATTCATATATGGAATCATCAGTTCTGATCATGATATAGAAACAATTTTCATTGACAGCATTCTGAAGCATGCTGACGTAACGCTGGGAGACCTGCCGGAATTCATCGACAGACTCAAAGCCATTTCCGATATCTATGGCGTCGATTTCGTCGTCAGCGTAAGTGCCGAGAAGGAAGAAATGATTGGCGTGAACTTCGAAGGCTGTGAGATCCTGAACTAACAGGCAGGCTGAAGTGATATAGCGAAGAGTGGCGGTGGCTTCACCGCCATTTTTGACGGATACAACAATGCCGCAAAGGCAATACAGCAAAAGCAATTAATCAAAAGCAATATATCAAAAACAACAAATAATGTTAGAACTCGAAACAATCAAAGAAACATTTGAAAATCATACGCCGATCGGGGAAAGCTGGGCGCACCACTATGCGGTGATTTTGCCTTTGGTGGACCTGGACGACGGCAAGGGGCCGCAGATCCTGTACGAAGTGCGGGCCAAGGATCTGGACCGTCAGCCGGGGGAGATATGCTTTCCGGGCGGACAGATCGAAGACGGCGAAACGCCACTGGAGGCGGCGCTCCGCGAGACCTGTGAAGAGCTGGGCATCTGCCCGGAGGATATCGAGACAGTAGGAGAGGTCATCACCATCGGCACCAGAGCGGGCTCGCAGATCCACTGTTTCGCAGGGATCATCAGCGAAGAAACCTTAGAGGGCATGGACATCAGTTCGGCAGAAGTGGCGGAGGTGTTCACCGTGCCGGTGGATGATCTGATGAAGGCCGACTGGGAGGTTTACTGGAACGATCTGGAGGAGGTTCCGGCAGAGGATTTCCCGTATGACAGAGTGACAAGCGGAGAAGCATATAAATGGAAAAAAGGCAGAGCCCCCGTTCCCGTGTTCGATGTGAACGGATGGATCATCTGGGGACTGACAGGCAGGATGACAAGAGAATTTCTGGAGGTAATAAAAAAGTGGGAAGAATGAGAACAACATGGATCAGGAAGGCAGCAGCGTTGATCACAGGCGGCGTGATTGCTTTTGCAATGGCAGCAGTTCTGGGCGGATGCACCAGCGAGGAGGAGGCCCTTCCGGAGGAAAATGTGAAATATGAGATCGCCCTCGTTACCGACGACAGTCTTATCATGGACGGCGGGCACAGCGAGACAGCTTGGAACGCGATCACGGAGTTCGGCGGGACCCACGGCATCTCACATAAATATTACAAGGCAACAGAACAGACGGATGCGGCTTTTGAAGATGCAATCAAGAACGCCATCAACAAGGGCGCTAAGGTCGTTATTGTAGATAACAGAAAGATGGTGAAGACGGTTTTTGAGATGCAGGAGACGTATCCGGAAATCGATTTTGTCATCATGGATCCGGATCCTTATGATCCGGACAACGGAAATATCCTGATTGCGAAGAATACTGCCTCGATCGCCTTTGATTCCGGACAGGCAGGGTATCTGGCAGGATACGCAGCTGTCATCGACGGCTCCACGCAGCTCGGGTTCATCGGCGAAAGCACGTCGGATGAGATCAAAGACTTCGGGTACGGCTATGTGATGGGCGCAGAGCGCGCTTCAGGCGAAGTCGGCGAAGAAGCAACGATGGTATACAAGTACTGCAAAGATCCGTCTGACAGAGATGCGATCCACAAAACCGCCAACGAAATGTATGAGAATGGAGTCCAGGTGATCTTCGCGGCAGGGAACGAAATCCAGGAACCGATAATCGAAGCAGCAGAGGCACAGGATGGCAAAGTCATCGGCAGCTTCACGGATCAGAGCAAGAAATCGGATAAGGTCATAACTTCTGCGGAATATGGGATCGCAGACGCACTCAAAGGAATCCTCGAACAGTATGTGGATGAGAAATTCCCGGGCGGTGAGATAATCCGGTTCGACGCCCGCAATGAGGGAATCGGTCTGGAGCTGAAGAACAACAGACTCGGCAATCTGACGCAGAAGCAGTACGATGAAGTATATGAGGCGCTTGCAAAGGGCGAGATCGTAGTCAATACGGAGAACTTTGGATCTGTAAAGGATATCATCACCGTGAATCTCACGGTTCAGTAGGGGTCAGTCCGGAAGACAGGAGTATGCGGAGACTGGATCATGCATGGCTTTGGGGCAGATGTTTTATTTGCCTGCATTTTGTGGTATAATCAAACTACCGCTTTATAGCATTAACGCAGAATAATCACTTATTAATATACAAAAGAAGGGGGGAGGTCCGATGCTGGAAAAACTCAGAATAAAACGAGACGAGGTCAAAAGCACGAGCCAGAGAAAAGAAGAGAAGAAACCCAAGAGTAAAAGTGAAAAATCCGATAAACACAAATCGCCGGCGCAGGCGTTCTATGATAACGGCGCGAAGAAACTTACATCCAACAACAAAATCCAGGAACAGAATTACATCGAGAAGGATGTCAAGAGAGGTCTGCGTAACGCCAACGGGACCGGTGTCGTCGTAGGGCTTACGCACATCGGGGAAGTCGTCGGCTACGAAAAGGACGAAAAAGGCAACAAGGTTCCGCTCGAAGGGAAGCTCTTCTACAGAGGTTATGATGTCGAGGATCTGGTCAACAACGTGCTCCTGGAAGACCGGTTTGGATTTGAAGAAATCGCATACCTGCTTCTGATGGGCGAACTGCCAACAAAGAAGGAACTGGCTGCGTATAATGACCTGATCGGCGAGCACAGGGAACTGCCGACGGGTTTTGCGCGCGATATGATCCTGACGGCGCCGTCGAAGAACATCATGAACAAGCTGGCGCGAAGCGTGCTGGCGCTCTACAGTTTCGACGACAATCCGGATGATATTTCACTGCCGAACGTGCTGCGGCAGTCCATGAATCTGATGGGCTATTTCCCGGCGATCATCTGTTACGCGTACCAGGCCAAGAGCAGTTACTATGACAAGAAGAGCCTGCACCTGCACGATCCGATCAGGGAACTGTCCACTTCGGAGAATATCCTGAGGATGCTCCGCCCGATGGGTGAGTATTCAGATTTGGAGGCGAAGATCCTAGATATCTGCATGATCCTTCATGCGGAGCACGGCGGCGGAAATAATTCATCCTTCACGACGCACCTGATCTCGTCCACCGGTACCGACACTTATTCGGCGATCGCGGCCGCGGTCGGTTCGCTCAAAGGGCCCAGACACGGCGGTGCGAACATCGCGGTGATCAATATGATCAATGACATCAAGGCGCATGTGAAAGTTATTGATAAACACTCCGCGCTCGATGACTATCTGGTCAAGATCCTGAAAGGGGAAGCCAACGACAGGTCCGGGCTCGTATACGGCATGGGCCACGCGATCTACACGAAGTCCGATCCTCGTGCAAAGATCCTCAAGAACATGGCAAAAAAACTTGCCGAATCCAATGACAGAATCGATGACTATATGTTATGTGACTACATCGAGCGGCGCACGCCTGAACTCTACGCTGAGGTTCACGGCAAGGAGATCCTCATGCCGGCCAACGTCGACCTGTATTCAGGATTTGTATACAGCGCACTGGACATTGATACGGACGTTGCAACGCCTCTGTTCGCCACAGCCAGACTGGCCGGCTGGACAGCGCACAGACTGGAAGAAATCGTGAACGCCGGCAAGCTGATGCGGCCTGCGTATGAATCCGTGCAGGAGCGCCGTGATTACGTCGCCATTGCAGACCGGAAGTAGATTGGGTTATAGCGCTGACGGGATTCAGCGCAGACAGGATATAGTACTGACAGGATATAGTGATGAACGACGAGCAATTCAAACTTGCCTGTGAGAAGGAACTCAAGTACATAGCGAAACAGGAGCGGAAACTGCAGAAGCAGGCCATGACCTCCAGTAAGTCCTGGAAGAGCGCGCTCGAGAGCGTGATCCCCGAAAAGGTTTACGTGAATCTTCGGGCGGCTTTTGCTACAGCCTTCAACATCATCTTCGAAAAAGGCGTCGATGTGATCGAGAAGACCTACAGCAAAGACAGGATCCTCAAGGATTTCGAGGACCAGGATATGGCTGTGGACAGTATCCAGACCAGGAGGGAACTGCGGAAGTTCCGCAGCAATGTTTCATCTTCCAAGAGGTGGAAGTCCATCATCACGACGGCGGAGGGCGTAGGCCTCGGCGCATTGGGCATCGGGCTGCCGGATATTGTGCTGTTCATTGGTTTTATCCTGCAGTCGGTTTATGAGGTTGCGCTCAAGTACGGTTACGATTACAATAAACCTGAGGAGAGGTATCTGATCCTGAAGATGCTCTCGGCCTCCATCGCCAAGCAGGAGAAGTGGATAGCTGCGGATCTCGAAGTCGAGGAACTGCTCAGGAATCCCGGAGAGCCGGATTTCGATGCAGTGCAGACGCAGATCGGGATCACCGCAGATGATTTTGCACTGGACATGCTGGTGCTGAAGTTCATCCAGGGTCTGCCAGTCGTCGGCATTGTCGGCGGACTCAGCAATCCGGTGTACTTCAACAAAATCATGGAATATGTTAGATTAAAGTATCACAAAAGATATCTTTTGAATAAAAAGGAGGAGATGGAATGATATTAGGAATCATCATCATTGTAATTGTCATCATTCTTGTGGTTTGGGGAATCGGTGCCTACAACGGCTTCATCAGAAAAAAGAACCAGATCGAAGAGGCGTTTGCTACGATGGACGTCTACCTTAAGAAAAGATGGGATCTGGTGCCGAACCTGGTGAACACCGTCAAGGCGTACGCCCAGCATGAAAGCAGCACCTTCGAAAAGATCACTGCAATGCGCACCAAGCAGTATGATTCGATGTCTCCAAACGAGAAGATCGAAGCCAACCAGGCGCTGGGTTCTTCACTGGGAACGATCATCGCCACTGCAGAAGCATATCCTGATCTGAAGGCCAACGAGAACTTCAGGGATCTGATGAAACAGCTCAACGGTCTCGAAGATGATATCGCCAACAGCCGCAAATACTACAACGGCTGCGTCAAGCAGATGAACACAGCAGTCGAGTCTTTCCCGACCAACCTCATCGCGAATCAGTTCCACTTCGAGAAATATAAAATGTACGAAGTCGACAGCGCCGCTGAGCGTGAGAACGTGAAAGTGGATTTCGGTGCCTGACACCCCAATCGTTTCCTAAGTGCGGCAGCGTGCCGCATTGAATGTCTGATCCGGAGCCGCAGCGCCGGCGCATCTGCCGGCCGCACGGCTCCTTTTGTGTGGAGATGAAATACGATAAGATAGTAGAGGCCAAGTTCATAGAGAGGGAGAACCGGTTTGTTGCCCGTGTCAAACTGCCGGATGGCGAGATCAGCAGGGTGCATGTCAAGAATACCGGCAGGTGCAGGGAACTGCTTTTGCCTGGGGCAGACGTTTACCTGGAAGACCATGCTGACCGCATGGGAAATCGGAAGCTGCGGTATTCGCTGATTGCGGTCCGGAAGACGGCCGAAGGCGGCGGGCAAATATTGATCAACATGGATTCCCAAGCGCCGAACAAGGTGGTAGGGGAGGCGCTGGCAGACGGGCGGATCCGGCTGCCGGGGTTCGAAGACAACGCGGATCGGTCAGACAACGCGGGGCAATCAGGCAACGCCGACCAAGCATGCGCTCCGGTGCCTCTGCTCATCAAACCGGAAACCCGTTTCGGCGATTCGAGGTTTGATTTTTATGTGGAACACGTGGACGCTGAAGGTGAGAAGCGCAGGGCTTTCATCGAGGTCAAGGGCGTGACGCTGGAAGAAGGCGGGCACGCCAGATTCCCGGATGCGCCGACGGAGCGCGGGGTCAAGCATATCAATGAGCTGATCCGGGCGCATGAAGAAGGGTATGACGCCTATATCATCTTCGTCGTGCAGATGGAAGGGATGAAGGACGTTTCACCAAATTACGAAACTCATCCTCAGTTTGGAGAAGCGCTTGCAAAAGCACAAAAGGCCGGGGTGAAGATCCTGGCGTATGACTGTCTTGTTATGCCGGACAGGCTTGAAGTGAAGGGACCGGTCAGTTTCAAGTTCTGACCATCCGGCTTCACATTCTGACATGTCGGACAGTCACACTGACCGTATGATTTCATTTGCAAAAATACTACGAAACGTATACACTGATTTCTGTTATGGGTCTGATAATCGCATTTGTAATTTTCATAGCCAGTATGATTCTGATGCTGATCACAGGGCACTCGATGGTGTGGGCGCTGCTGGTCGGTCTTGTGCTGTTCGCAGTGCTGGGACTGAAGCGGCTCACGCAGGGAAGCGACCCCGCAGGTCTGCACGACGCCGGCGAGTCCGGAATGCCTTTTGGCAAAGCTGTCAAAGAACTGGCTGCCAGCAGCTGGGTGTCGATCCGGGATTCCCTGATCGTCATCGAGGTCATGCTGATCATAGGACTCATTACGGCTGCCTGGAGGATTTCCGGGACCATTACGGTCTTTGTGTATTACGGGATGAAGGTCATCGTTCCGCCGCTCTTTCTGATCATCGCGTTTCTGCTTTCGTGTCTGCTGAGCTACGCGCTGGGTACGTCCTTCGGCGTAGCCGGAACCGTCGGCGTGATCTTCATGGCACTGGCCAGAAGCGGCGGGGTGGATCCGCTGATCACGGCAGGCGTGCTCATGTCCGGAATCTATTTCGGTGACCGTGCGTCTCCGGTATCATCCTCGGCCAACATGGTCGCAGGCATCACAAAGACAGAAATCCTGGTCAATGTCAGGCTGATGATGAAAACAGGACTTCTGCCGCTGGCATTGACCACGGCGGCGTACTGCGTCCTGTCGTTTATGCATCCCATCAGCCATGTGGACAGCCAGCTGCTGACCACATTCGAAAATGAATTCAGCCTTTCGCCATGGGGATTCCTTCCTGCGGTGATTATGCTGGCGCTGCCGCTGCTGAAGGTGGGCGTGATCTGGTCTATCGCGATCAGCGTCGCCGCAAGCAGCGTGATTGCCTTTGCAGTAGAACATATCCCGGCAGGGGAAATCCTGAAAGTCCTCATCTTCGGATACCATCCGAGCGGGGAGGGACTGTCCGCTATCCTGGACGGCGGCGGGCTGATTTCCATGGTCGAAATCGCAATCATACTGATTATTTCATGCGCCTATTCCGGCATCTTCAACAGGACCGGCATGCTGGACGGGCTGCTCAGCCGCATCAGCAAGTGCTGCACGAAAACAGGACGCTTCATCACGTCTCTGATCGTAGGACTGGCTTCGTGCGTGCTGTTCTGCAACCAGACCATCGCCACCCTCATGTGCAACGACCTGCTTACCAAACCTTATCTGGATACGGGCGGCAGCAGACAGGAGCTGGCCATCGACATCGAAAACTCAACGATCGTGATCGTCGGTCTTGTGCCGTGGGCCATCGCGTGTTCCGTACCTCTCACGTTCTTTGGGGTGGGGTACGGCGCGCTTCCGTGGTCGATGTATCTGTATCTGATTCCGCTTTGTTATATCTTCACGAAGAAGCGCTGGTTTGCTGATAGAGTTCACGCCGCAAAAGCCCCATCTGATTTGTGAGTTCGCGCAGGTGATACTTGTTTTCATATACGACCGTCGCGAAACGGTCCAGATAATTCCGGTAACCGTCCGTGACCTCAGACCTAAGCTGGGCAATCAGGCGAAGCAGATTTTTGCTTGAGCCCGCGGGCTCTTCACGCACCGGAACATAGGCGATCTTGATTTCACCCGTTTCCGCATTGTAGAAGACCGTATCCGTACTCAGTGATATTTTCGCCGGCGTGATGAGATACCCGAGCGCGTTGGAGAGGATGATCAGAACCTTCTCCAAAATGAAAAGCGCGTCCTCGGTCTTGTCGACGGTGTATCTGCTAAGAGGTACAAAGCCTTTGCAGTCGTAATAAACTACATGTTTCGAATCGCTGCTGATGAACATCATCGGCAGCAGGTAGGAGCACTCTCCGGATGAGAGCATCGCGCGCTCAAAGTCCAGGATCGAGTCCTCCCGGAAGCACATTCTGTATTCGTTGTTTTCCCACATTGTAATAGATCCTTTCGTTAAGTCTGATTGGCTGTTCAGTCTGTTCGTTCTGGACGGTCGTTCAGTCTGGTCGTTCTTTTCCCTTGTTCCGATACGCCGGTTTCACCCGCCGCATTTGCTGCATGGGGTGTAACCCTTGTCTTCGGCTTCGCCCCGGTCGATCACGATCGTATGCCGCTTGATGGAGCGGCAGGTTCCTCTGTGGTAGCATGTGTCGTCGCCATAAAAGCAGAAGACGATGCTCCCGGTAGGGAGACTTCCAGAACCGCACATTCCGCAGGGAGCATACTGTTTCTTCAGTGCGCTTGTGAGCACGCAGTTGTGCACAGTTGCTTTCACATAGGTGCAGTTTTCTTCGTGGTATTTCGTGCCGCTCTGGGGGAAGATCCAGACAGCGGTCGTATCTGAGCTCTGCTCCAGGCCTTCTGCGCCGAGAGCGGGCCGCGTGTATTTCAGTCCGGTGAAATCCCGGTATTTGACGGTCTCTTCATAGGAGAATGTACGCCCGAATCCGAGCGGAAGCGGCAGGGTCACACGCGCCTTGAGTCTGAAGGTGTTGAGGTCTGTGTGCCTGCCGTCGTCGTATGCGCTCATCCCGCCCGCAATGCGCAGATCCACATCCTGTCCGAAGTCCGATGCGTCATGTCTCAGTTTCATGCCGATGGACAGCTTGGACAGATCAAGACCTGAACACTGTGCGTAAGAGCACTCCCGGAAGGCGGCGTTCATGCAGTTTTCCCATGCAGAGTCCGCTTCCAGAAAATACCCCAGCGTAAGGACGGCGAGCATGACCAGCGGCAGACATATCGCAGCCTCTATCGTATAAACCCCTTTTTTTCTTCTTGTTATTTTCATCTAATAAATTCTTAGTTAATGGACTTTTAGTCAATAGGACTCTTAATAGATCCTGTCCCGTGAAAGCGTCTTGCCGTTCACATCTGCACTGACTGAGACACCTGTCGCACACTCCTGTATCAGAAACGCTTTGTCGTGGTTTTTTCGCATGTTGATCTGGATCAGATCAAGAATGCGCGCTGTTTTGATAGTATCGTCCTTGGCGTACAGGAGGATGCGCAGGTAATCTTCATAGGTCCGTCCCATGTCGACCTGAGGATACACGCAGCCGTCTTCGCCGCTGTATCCCTCCAGCACGGTGTCCAGATCGATGGCCCAGCTTGCCTCGGTCTTCACGAGAGGTACTTTGCGGCCTTTATGCAAAAGCTTCACATCGTTGACCGCTTCTGCCGCGGACCATGCCGCGGCGATGGCGAACTGTGTGACGGCGCCGAGCGGGCCGGGCGTGATCGTTTCGGCAGCCGCAGCGACGAGCGACATCTTCTCCGGATCGGAGTAGATGT
The DNA here is from genome assembly GCA_946629205.1 of uncultured Bacillota bacterium. Taxonomy (GTDB): domain Bacteria; phylum Bacillota; class Clostridia; order Peptostreptococcales; family Anaerovoracaceae; genus Lentihominibacter. The sequence goes on along the minus strand of CAMOXP010000030.1, from coordinate 1,237 downwards.
GGGTCAGGTTGAGTCCGGACCGAACAGCCTCAAGGGCGAGATCCGTCTGCCGTTTGTTCTGCACATCCGATAACTTCCCGCTGATGATATATTCGGCTTCACTGCTGAAAAAGTGATCCGGGCCGCGGATGCTTCCCGTCCGGTTGAATTTCTGCAGTATGTATTCCGTGATGAAAAACTTGTTCGATCCGGTCCGGAAAATCGCCTCAGGATTCGCCAGATTTTCACCGAGTTTCCGCGCGGTCGTAACGATGTCGCTGTCCGGCACGGCGCGTGAAGGGAGGCTGGTGATCGTCGGTCCGTGACGCAGCGTTCTGTCCCGCACGGCGCCTTCGCTAGTCGTATTACCAGTGCCTTGTGTCGTGTCAGGTGTCGTATCAGCCCCCGTGCTATCTTCACCTGCGATGGCTTCAGTGATTATGTGGGCTGCACCGCCGGCTTTCATGTACTCCAGGATCTGTGTCCGGACTTCATCCATGTTGACCACGCAGAAGCGGCCGGCGGATGCTTTTGCGCTGAGCCGGGTGTAGTCCCTGAGATCTGCGGAAAGCTGCGCATCGCTTCCCTGCAGCAGGAACAGACCGTAGTCCTGCTGCACGTAGTAGTCGTATTCGGACAGCAGCGACGCAGAGGCGAGATCGAGCGCGCCGTCTGCGATGCTGATCTGCGCCTGTATCCTTCCGGCGAAAACCAGTGTCAGCGTGATCGACATGAGACACGCCAGAACGACGGCGAGAAACACTGTGCTGCTGCCTTGCTTGTGCATTACAACAACCTCCTTTGCGCCTGTATGTTTCAAGGGTTCGCGTCTGTGCTTCCGGGATCTGCACGATCTGCATGGATCATCTGCCGCAGCCGCAGGGAGCGGGCAGGGTCCGTAACGCGCAGCTGATCCGAGAGCTGCCGCCTTCCAAGGCGTGTGAGAAGCCCTGCGGATACCATGGAGATGCTTTTGCTCCCACGGACGCGCGCGGCAGGAAACACGCCGGACGAGGTGATCTGACCATCCCAAAGATTATCAGCAGACAGAATGCTGTCCTCCTCTGAATAGGCAGAGGATTTCCCGGATACCTGGCCGGCTTCACAGCGAAGCGCCATGTGCATCCTGCTTTCGGACACGGAAGAATCATAGAAATACAAGATGATCAGAACCGTCGTCAGGATCGCCAGGATCACGAAGGGCAAAACCACCGCAGCCTCAGCAATGTAACTGCCGCGTCTGCGTTCCGCCGAAAAC
>CAMOXP010000029.1 GCA_946629205.1 uncultured Bacillota bacterium | reverse complement strand
TATGAGACCATTATTCCAGGAAGTATTGCATCTGTACACAGACGGTAAGGAAAGAAGCCGTCAGATGGTACAGGATGAGCTGAGAGATGTCTATGGCAACTTCAAAGCTTTCAAGGATCATCAGATGGACGAAGCGCTTCATACCGCAATGTCCAACGGCCTGATTGCAGAAAGCCATTGGGAGCTGGATGACAGCGGCAATCTGGTGATGTACTATCAGTCCGATCAGGACATGATCGATCTGATCAACAGCTACATCAAGTAATACGACAAAAAATCAAAAGTGGCTGTCGCCTTTCGGTGACAGCCATTTTTTATGCGCTGCGCCAACGCCAGTTTTTTTACTTTATCTGCTCGCGCCGATACGTACCTCCGTCACGTACATGTCAGAGTTGTTCGTTGTCCAGCAGTCTGTGACATACCGCTCCCAGCTGTCCTCTGCCAGCTTATAGCCGTGGTTATCCGCGTACTGTTCGATCTTCTCGTACGTTTCTCGAAGGGTATCATGGGATCCGATGTGGTAGCAGGAGAGCATCATCTCCCCTCCCATTTGGATCTGATGCTCCGGCTTGCTTGGGAAGACGAGCTTTTGCATGATCCGCATCTTTTGACAGGTCCCGTCCAGTCTGTCCCGCCAGGATGGGAACGTGATATTCACTGGTCCCGTGATTTCGTTCTTAATGGAGTTCAGATAATCGGTCCATTCCAAATTGATGACAGCTTCCCGGTCATCCGCAATGAAGTCCTGATCCATGAAGCCGTATTCCTGGGGCTCTATGAACTTGACGGACACTTCCCGCACATCGTTTTCGATGACTGTCTGCGCTTCCACCAGGAGATCGTACCAGTCGCTGACCGACGTCAGTTTCACGTTCACCGCCATCTGCTCATCCTGGAGTTCATTGATCTTCACCAGGAATCCCCGCTCCATCTCACGGTATTCTTCGCTGTTCAGCAGGCCTCGCATCTCCTCCAGCTTGAAGCCCATCTGCTTGTAATACTTCACGATGGTCAGATTAAGCAGGCTTTTTCGCGAATAGTACCGGTAGTGATTCGACGGCGAGACTTTGTCCGGGCTGATGATCCCGATCTCATCATAGAACCGCAGCGCCTTCTTTGACACGTTGCAGAGTTTGCTGACCTCGCCGATAGAGTAAAACTTTTCTCCGTTTGTTTCTATCTTTGCCATAGTGTGCCGCCTTTTATTCAGTCATTACTTCTGTGCTGCTTCTGCTGCCTGCAGACTGTCGAACCCGTAGAAACTCACAAGTGTTTTCTGGATCTCCATCACAGGATTATCCATGCGCTTGATATCGCGCAAAACCAATTCAAGCGTGCCTTCGGAATAAGTTTTGTACTCGCCGATGCTGTAGTCCCGGATGGAAGTATCAAGGTTGCTTTCTTCTGCCGGTCTGCCGGCTCTGGCCAGCGCCGGGAACGCGGCAGCGTACTTCTGATACCCCACCAGCTGCAGACTGACGATCTGCGCCACAAGCTGTGCCTTTGCTTCAGTAAGCGCGGGCAGGCGGTCTCTGAGGTTCGCGTTATAATATGCCGGATCCGTGAATTCCATCATATATCCGTATTTTTCCGTAATAAGGTTGCGGCCAATCATTCCGGCAGCGATCAGGTCGTTCCGGTAACTCTCCAACGTATCCGGCTGCAGAACGCAGTGCTGGCTGTACCGGTTCGCATAGAACGTGTCGTACTGATCCTGACATGCCGCTCTGCCGCCCATATTCTGCGTTTTCTGGAACATTTCCCACTCGCGGTTAACAATATCATTGACGACCGCATCTTTGGGCGTGGTGGATCTGATAATGCTCATGCCTCTCTCCTTCTGATTTGAGTCCCGACTTGCGTCCTAATCTGCGTCTGCCATAACGTGCAGGCCTGCGATCTGCGGATCGGTGATCCCTGCCATGATCGACGGCAGATGGTTCTGCAGGAATGGATCTCTCGTATTGCTGAACCCTTGTCTGCTCAGTTCATCCGCTGTGAACGTGCAGATCGATTCGATCAGGGCCTGTCTCTGCGCCGCTGTTTCCGCGCCGTTTCCGAGCGCGATCAGCTGCTGAAGCTCCGCGGCTGGTTTCATGCAAAGGCTGAACGCCTGCATTCCCCGGAACGCCCATTTATAGAACGGCATGTACTTCCGTTCAAGCAGATACAGCATGCTCACCGCTGCCTTCACAAACTCAGCTGTCGCCAGATAGGCGGCGTTCAGGTCGCCCCGGTTGATGCACCGCGGCACGTTATACTGCCCGCTCTGGGCCATCACAGCCGCTCTGGCAGCGATTTTCTTCCGCAGAACTTCCTGGGGATAGAACTTCTGGAGCATGCTCCTGATCCTGGTGAATTCTCCCTCGGGATCAGAGAACACTTCCCCATTGGTCGCTATCGAAAGAAACCGTTCCGGGATCCGGAGCCATTCCAGATTGGTGGCCGGGACATCCGTACAGTTCGTAAACCGCGCATAAAACCGGTCGATTGGGATCACGCCGACCCGGCCTGCGCCTTCTGCTGTGTTCTGACGGGTGTAACCCATGTACTCCTGCGGCAGGGCTTCATAGGCCGCCTGCAGATCATTGCCGATTGCCCTTGCGGTGTCCCTTGTGATCCACACGCAAAATCCCGGCCCGAAGTCGTGGTCCTGGGAGATCTGATCATCGTATCCGTAACATTCCGAGCCCTCTCCCACCAGACCGAAGGCCATCCGGTTCGCGTATTGCGGAAACTGCCCTCGCAGCGTATCGGCATACGCGCCATAGTAGGCTTTTGCTAATTCCATTCCTTTCATAGCCTGTCCTCTACTGTCTTAAGGTTCCGCTCCATCATCTCATAAAACGCGTTTCTGCCGTAGTCGCGTTCGATCAACTCCATGGCCTTCCGGAAATACGGCGCAGCCTCTGCGGGCTTCTGCCAGTAGTAGTACAGATTTCCCAGCGCTGCGGTCGCCGCAGCGTAGTGAGGATCCTTGCCCCCTGTTTCAAGCTCATAGATGGTCGTCGCCGCTTCCAATGTAGCTTTCGCGTCTTCATATTTGCCGAGACGTGTCTGCACCTCGCCGAGGTTGACAAGACTCGTCGCCATTTCAAGTTTGTACTGGGGCATCGAAACGATGATTTCCAAAGACCGCAGGGCGGCCTTCTCCGCTTCCTCGTAGTTGTCCATCTCCCGGTACAGAGCGCTGATGTTGTTGCAGAGCGCCGCCATCCGGTAGTCGGAAGCAAATCCGCGGTACGCCAGGATCGATTCCGCCGTGCGGAACATCTGGAGCGCCGTCTCGTGCTCTCCTGCCACCATCACGATGTTCGCCCCGTTCTGCAGCGCTACTGCGAAATTCTCGGATGTCTCTTCGCCCATATTCTTGAGCAGCTGCAAAACCTTCTGCGACAGTTTGATCGCTTCGTCGATATTCCCGGATGCTCTGTAGAATCCGGCCAGCTCATTGCTGACAGCCACGATCGCCGCGGTATCGTTTTCGGTACGCGCAGTGGTCAGGCTGTCGATCATAAACTTCTCGATCGCGCCTGTATCGTGCTGCGCGAAATATCCATCCAGTTTCTGATAAAAATCGTTGATATTCATAATGAATTCCTCATGTGTGTCCTGTTGAAAGCTGTCCTGTTTACAGTGTTGCGCCCCGGCACGGTTTCATCTGCTGGGATGCCGCCAGCACCTCTGCCTTTTGCAGGGAGTCCTGTCCGAAGAAGCTGACGAACACTTCGAAGATGTCTCTGATGTAATCCGGATTCAGCCGCACATCGCGCAGGATCATCTGCAGCGTTGTGTCTGAACGGAATACCAGTTCGCTGGTGATATAGACCTCGATCGGCACGACATTTTCCATCGGGTCGAACGCGCGGCCCAGACTTGCCAGCGCCGGGTATTCTGCGGCGAATTTATTCTGCGAATCCAGCATCAGCGGAACGATCTGCTCAATCAGGGACTTGACCATTGGATCCGCCGGAAGCTTGGTCTGATCTTTCATATAGGCGTACTTCTCAGCCATGAAATTTCTGTCCATATGAGTCGCCACCGACAGGTCTCCCTTGTAAAGTCCGAGCGTATCGGAGTTCATGGCGCTGTGCTGACTGTAGCGGACCTGATAAAAAGATTCGAACTCCGCTTCATCGAGGCGGTTTCCCTCTGCCTCGCGCATCTCCTGCATCATGTTCCACTCCAGCTCCACGACTTCGTAGATGATCCCGTCCCGCAGGCAATCCTCTCTGATGAATTCCCGCTGGTGTTCCAGTGTAATATCTGTTCTTTTAGCCATGGCATGCCTCCTGTACTTTCTGTACTTGTTGTAAGTATACCGCCTGGTCGCTTCGGATTCAAGTTGCAAATCCGTGAGTTACAGCATAACGTCGCTTTCGCGTTTGCTTTCTTCGACGATCTCTATTAAGCCCTTCATCGGCTTATGCAAAAGCAATCCTACGGCCATTGCGATCAGCCCGCAGAGGATCAGCGCCCCGAGGCATTTGATATAAGTATGCCCGTACATACCGCCCACGCATTCGCGCATCGCGTCCATCGCGTAGTGGAACGGCATGAACGGATACAGTGCGCGGAATACCGGCGGCAGCACCTCGACCGGGAAAGTCCCTCCTCCCCCTGCTACCTGCACGATCATTATGACCACGCCGAGAGCCAGTCCGATGTTTTCAAAGGCGAAGACAAGGGAATAGACGATCAATGTGAATACGATGCTGTTCACGCACGCCGCCAGAATAAACAGCAGCGGATGCAGGCACTGGATTCCCACATACAGAAGTTCGCCCAGCGAAACGAGGAGCGCCTGCGCCAGGCCGATCATCATGAACAGACGGTATCTGCCGACGAACAGTTCCGTCAGTCTCGCTTTTTCCAGTCCTTCCCGACGTTTCACATGTACGCAGATCATGACCGCTGCGAACATTGCGCCGATCCACTGTGCAACGACAGTATAGAACGACGCCATGACCGATCCGAAATTCCTGATCGGATAGATCTTCTCGTTTTTCATCTTGATCGGAGTCGCCATGTTCTCCGCGATCACTTCTGCGTCATTGGTCATCAGGTGATTGACATCCTTCAGAAGATCGCTGTCTGAGAAGCTGTCGAACAGCTCCGCCAGGTTCCGGCATCCGTTCTGCAGGGAGAGTAGCGTCGCAGCGGTTCCGCTCAGTCCCCCATTCAGTGATTTGAGGGCGCTGTCCGACTTGTCCAGAGCGTCCTCCAGCAGATCCATGTCCCCATACATGCCGTCCAGTGCGCTGCGGGTCTTGGAGATCGCTTTCCTGGCGTCCTTGACTGCCTGGTTGAGTTCTTTGTCCAGGTCGCTTGCCACATCGGCGTTGATTTTGGTAATGGATCCTTCGGAGAACTCGATATCCGCCAGGACTTCATCGATGAACCCCTGCATGATCGTCCAGTTCGATGCGTCCGCTGTCTCCAGTTTGTTCAGTCTGTCAAGGATGTGCTGCAGCTTGCCGGAGATCCTGGTGAACCTAGCTGCCAGACCGGTCAGACCCATGTCCTTCAGTTTCTTTGCGATTTTATCTGTAGACTGCTTCATCTTGCCGACAAGCGTCTTGTACGTTTCCAGCTTATTCTGAACGAAGTCATTGTATTTCCCCATGTCGTCGCGGACGGAGGACAGGTCGCTGTCGATCTTATCCAGATCCTTTGTCAGCAGCGTCGTCAGTTCATTGATCACATCCCGGACTGACGTTGTATCGACTTTCTCCGGAATCTTTTCTTCCTCCGACCCAAGAATCTGTTCTCCCAGATCAAGGGCGCTCTCGGAGCTGCCGATCAGTTCGTCCGACGCCTTCAGCAGATCGTTTGCCGCTTCCGAAAGACCAGAAAAAGCCCTGACCATCGCAATGCTGCCTTCCAGATCCATGCTCAGATCGGTCATCTTATCGCTCAGATCGCTGAATGCGGTCTGCGGATCCAGTCCCGCTGCGTCTGCGGCGTCAGCAGCCTCTGTGATATAGCTGCCAAGGGTATCTACAAAGGTCGCGTCGATTTCCTCTTTCAGCGTGTCCCTGACCTTGTCCGTGATCTTAGGGGCAATTGCATTTGTCTTCTCGTTTTCATAGTACAGGATCACCGGATGCTGCAGGTCGCCGGATGTAAAACTCATGATTTTATCGCTGAAGTCCTCGGGAATGATGACTGCCGCGTAATACTCTCCTGCATAGACTCTGTCGATGGCTTTATCCTTGTCGCTTAAGATTTTCCATCCGATCATATCGTTTCCGCCTACCGCATCGATAAATTTCTCGCCTACGTTGATTTCCATGCCGAGCATATCGGTTCCTTCATCTGTGTTCACGACGGCAACGGGAACCCGGCCGGTCGATGCCGGCTCAAATGGATCCCAGTTGGATAAGATGTTGAGCCACGCGAAAAGGCAGGGAACCACAACGAGTCCCATCAGGATCACGATGGCGACGACGCTGGCGGTCAGGCGCCGGAAGTCATGGACGATGATGTTCAGAATGTTCCTCATTCGTCGCCTCCTTCCTCTGCGACCTCCGCCACAGTCTCTGCCGCATCTTCCGCCGCAGTCTCTGACGCATCTTCCACCACAGCCTCTGCCGCGTCTTCTTCCGCAGTCTCTGACGCATCTTCCGTTGCGTCTTCATCAATGCCCCCGGCGATGCGGCGAATGGCATGGTCATAGTATTCTACGCTGACAAGATATGCGGAAATCGCAAACATACAAAAAATCCAGATGACCAGGAAAAAGATTTTGTCGCTGTGCGTCATCCATCGGATCAGTCCCAAAACCACCGGCAGAAGGATCAGTGCGATCCCGCTGTATTTGATGCGCTTCTTCGTTTTTTCATGCACCTGATCCGCGTATGAACTGAGGTTGTTGTAACGGTTGTCTTGCTTTTGCTCCATTACATCACCTCCGTTTCTCTCATTTTATCGTACATGAACTGCTTCACGCCTGCGAACGGTTTCCGGAGCAGCACGCCGATTGCAACAGCGGCCAGGAAGAATACCATCAGCTGGGCAAGATAGATCACAAAATCATTCTGATACAGCCCGCAGATCGCCTCACGCATAGCGTTGATCGCGTACGGGAATGGGAAGAACAGGTAGATCTTGCTGAATATAGGCGGCAGGATCTCGATCGGGAAGGTCCCGCTGGAGCCCGAGATCTGCAGCATCATGATCACGATGACTGCCGCCCGGCCGATATCTCCGAAGGCGAGCGTCAGGGCGTAGATCAAAGCCACGAATACCATGCTGGTCACAGATGCTGCGAGCCACATGAGCCACGGGTGTGCCGGACTGCAGTGCAGCAGGAAAATATCCCCGGCCACGACAACGGCTGCCTGGATCTGCCCGATCAGGAAGAATATGAGATATCTGCCGAAGAATCCCTGGGTTTCTGTGATGCGCGGGTATTTCCGCCGGTCCACATTGCAGTTCATCAGTGTGACCAGCATAACGCCGCCTACCCAAAGGGCGATGATCGAATAGAACGGCGTCATGGCAGCGCCGTAGGAAACGGGCTTGAAATACTGCTCGGTTTCCACTTCCACGAAATCCGTAAAGAATGTGCTGTACTGTTCCGCATCATTGCCGAGCAGATTTGTGAGCACCTCTGCCTTGTCCCCGTCATCGGCGTCCTGCACCTGGGCGATGATATCGTCCAGCTTCGTCTCCAGCGGCGTGAGCATTGCCTGCAGACTGGAAAGAGACGCATCCAGGCTGTCGGTTGTTGATTCGGCGCTTTTCAGTACGGGGTTGATGTCGTCCAGAATGCCGTCTACGGTTTTCAGCATCGGCTTGGTTCTTTCAAGGGCTTTGCTGATGTCAGTCATCATCAGTTTCAGGCTTGGCCCCAGATCATTTGTGAGCATCTGCTTCAGCGTGTCCAGATCTGACAGGATCGCCGGCGAAGTCGGATCTTTCTCCAGCAGCGCTTTGATATTCTTTGTATGTTTGATCATGAGGTCCAGCGCATCTGCTGCTGCCTTCCCGGCAGTTGTCTGCGGATCGTCCGGGAGCATTGCCCGCAGATCCTGCAGGATCGTCAGGACGCGGTCCGTATCATCCAGCGCTTTTTCCTTCAGTTTCTGTTTCTCCGCTTCATCAAGCGGGCCCTGCAGGGATTCCACGGTCGTCTTCAAGTCGCTGATGAGTGTCTTCAGTTCCCCTGTTCTTGTTTCGATGGTTTTTTTAACATCGTCGATGGTTGCTTTTGCATCGTCGATCTGTGCTTTTGCTTTTGCGATATCAGAGCTGCCGTCCTTTCTGGCCTGTTTCAGATTCTTCCGCGCGTTCTTCAGGGACTTTGTCACGTCCCCTTTCGTGGACTTGATCTGACCGATGGAGGCGTTATAGTCGTGAATGGCGTCTCTGGTGCTGATCAGCTGAGCCAGCGCCGTATCCACCGCCTCATCTGTATCCACCTCGTCGAGTACGTCCCCTGTATCGCTGAAGTACTGCGTCAGCATTTCTTTCAGATATTTGGAATTGATGTCACCGAGCAGATTCTCAGAAATGGCGTCCGTCATCTTGATGGCGGTCGCGTTCTTTTTCACGTTTGTATAGTAGGTGATCTTCGCCTCTTTGTCGCCGATCGCCTCTTCGAAATGATGCATGTCATAGGTGAACCCGTCTTCAAAAACAATGGCAGCATAAAACCTGCCAGAGCGGACGCCTTCAATGGCTTCCTCCGGGTCGTCCAGAGGCGTGTATGCTACGTCCTCGTCGTCTTTGACGTCCGCAATAACCTCTTCTGCATTGTTTACATGGGTGCCGTTTTTGAGATCGATTCCGCTGTCCCTGGAGGCCAGAGCAACAGGCAGATTGCCGGTATTGACATAGGGGTCCCAGTTCGCATAGATGTTGATCCAGGCATACAGCGACGGCATCGTGCCAATAGCCACGACAATGACAAGTACGAAAAAGTACTTCACGATCGCGCGTATGTCATTTTTGAATACAGCGAATATCGTTTTCACGGGTAGATAATTCCTTCTATTGATTGCAACATTTGATTGCAATAACGATTGCAAAAGCAATATAGTTCAGTATACCATATCAAGCCGTGTTTTCACAGTTTCATGTCGCTCATTCTTCCCCGTCCTCCGAGAGGAATTCAACGGTCCCGTCCTCAATGTGATAGATCGCGCCGATGACTTCAAGCCCCTTCTCGTCTTCGATAGGATGGATCTTAAGTTCATGCCGAATCCGCTGAACGCCGTGCTGCACGTTCAGGCAGCTGGCCTTAAAGGCATCCTTCTCATCACCGATCGCCAGCGCGATATCCTTCAGGAGATAATCGATAAAGCCGCCGGAATGACCTGCGAGAACGGCACCGACCGCGCCGCACCGGGTGTGCCCCAGCATGACGATCAGCTTCGTTCCCAGATGCTCCGCCGCGTATTCGATGCTCCCAAGCTGATGATTGTCCAGTACGTTCCCTGCGACCCGGATCACAAACAAGTCCCCGATCCCGGCAGAAAAAATGCTCTCCGGGATAACTCTGGAATCCGAACATGTGATGACGATGGCGTAGGGATGCTGCCCCTGCTCAGCCGTCTGCAGGCGCATCGCCTTGGAGATATTGCCTGTTCCTGCCTTTGCATCAAGGTATTTCTGATTGCCTTCGATCAGTTTTTTCTTCGCTTCTGTTGCTGAAATCATGGTGTTCCCTTGCCCTTTCTGTTTATTTGGGTACTTCGGTTATTAAAGCATTTCGGTTGTTTGATTTCTCCAATTGTTTGATTACTTCGGTCATTTGAGCAGTTTACGGATCGCCCGGTCGTCCGCTTCCGGCAAGATTTCGTGCAAATGCTGCCGGATCCGTTCGAAGGATTCCTCCGGCGTGCGCTGATAGACCCGGTCTGTGAAGCTTTTGCCCATAAACCGTTCCGGTGTGGAATACTCCGCAACGCCCCATCCGTATTCTTTGCCGTGCTTATCGACCATATACACAAAGTCGCTGATGACCACGTACCCCTGGGCCTGCAGTCGGTTGATGACCGTATCGAAGCCCTTGTTGCCGCCCTTTCGGAAGTTGCCGAGGGCCTTCAGGCGATTCGAAAGCACCGGGCTCTCGCTTGCCACCAGATCGTACAGGAACTTATCCCTATAAGGTGCCAGCCCGTCCTCAAATCGGGCATCGAAGTCGTATCCGTCCCGCCGGTAGTTTGCAAAATCCGGGAACCAGTCTTTGCTGATGTACACAGCCTTCTTCTCGAAGAACTTGCCGTAGGCACAGTTCAGTTCGTTGATCACCGGTCCCTTCCATTCCCATGTGCCGTCCTCGCCGCTGAACCAGACCCGCGGATTCACATGTTCCTCTATCGAAAAACCCGGAATGGAATTCGTGAAATACGGCAGAAAGCCAAGCTCCTCCACCGCCTGCTCGAGATCCTCGATTGTCCTGATATATAAGTCATCGATGTTCATGTTGATGTTGTTGTTAGTGTTGATGTGCTATTTGATGCCGGCGCCGAGCCATGCGGACCATTTTCTTCGCTTAGTCATTGGAATATGATCGTCGGTATATGATCGTTGGTTCATCATCGTCGGTTTTATTATAGCACAACAGGTTGTTATTCTTCTCGCAGTTTGTCTGACATACAAACTGGGGTTTGCGGGGGTGTGTCATTCCATCGCCGCCGGCCGCATGCGATTC
>CAMOXP010000028.1 GCA_946629205.1 uncultured Bacillota bacterium | reverse complement strand
TCCCGAACCTGCGCAAGGCGAAACTGTCCTACCGGCCGTGCCAGCTGCTGGAAAAGTACATTGGGCACTTCTAGGAGGGGAGCCGGGATGTGGTGTTTTTGCATGAAAAGAATATTCTGTTAAAAAATTAACACTTTTTCGAGCAAAACCCTTGACAAGCCTTGAAACTATGGTATCATAGCAACTACAAGAGCAAAAATGTTTTTAATGGGCTTCGCCGTTAAAATATTCACAAAACCCAAACGATATACCCAGAATCAGTATATTCATTAAGGAGGAAAACAAGAATGAGAGAAGTTGTAATCGTAGGTGCAGCAAGAACAGCTATTGGTAAGTTCGGCGGAACGCTGAAGAACGTCCCGACAAGACAGCTCGGCGCTGTATGTATTGAAGAAGCTCTGAAGAGAGCAGGCGTTGAGAAGGATCAGGTCGATGAAGTTATCATGGGCTGCGTACTGCAGGGCGGACTTGGCCAGAACGTTGCGAGACAGATGATGCTCGACGCTGGTCTGCCGGTAGAAGTACCTTGCTTCACCATCAACAAGGTCTGCGGTTCAGGTCTGAGAGCAGTTGAACTGGCTGCACAGATCATCAAGGCCGGAGATGCTGATATAATCGTTGCAGGCGGAGCTGAGAACATGTCAGCAACAGCATACGCAATGCCGGCAGCAAGATGGGGCGCCAGAATGTTCAATTCAGAGATGGTCGACATGATGGTCAATGACGGTCTTTGGGATGCGTTCAATAACTATCACATGGGCATGACAGCTGAGAACGTTGCAGAGCAGTGGGGCATCACAAGAGAAGAACTGGATGAGTTCTCCGTCATCTCACAGCAGAGAGCCGAGAAGGCTGTTGACGGCGGCGTATTCGATGACGAGATCGTTCCGGTCACCATTCCGCAGAGAAAGGGCGATCCGATCGTATTCGATAAGGACGAGCACCTGACACGCGGATCCACAATGGAGAAGGTTGCGAAGCTGAAACCGGCATTCAAGAGACCTGACGGTGTTGTAACAGCTGCTAACGCTTCCGGTATCAATGACTCCGGTGCTGCAGTCGTCGTTATGAGCAAGGAAAAGGCTGACGAGCTGGGCATCAAGCCGATGGCAACCATCAAGGCTTATGCATCCGGCGGCGTAGATCCGTCAATCATGGGCGTAGGTCCTGTACCTGCTTCCAGAAAAGCTCTGGAGAAGGCTGGCCTGACCATCGAAGACATGGATCTGGTAGAAGCAAATGAAGCTTTCGCAGCACAGTCACTGGCAGTCAGAAAAGACCTGGGACTGGATCCTGAGAAGACAAACGTCAACGGCGGCGCGATCGCGCTGGGGCACCCAATCGGAGCATCCGGCTGCAGAATCCTGATCACACTCCTGTACGAGATGCAGAGAAGAGGAAGCCACTACGGCCTCGCTACACTGTGCATCGGCGGCGGCATGGGAACATCCGTCATCGTAGAGATGTAAGCAGAATATGTAACTGACACATTCGGCCGCTGCGGATTCCGCAGCGGCTTTTTTCTTTCGCGAACCGTTTCCGGTGAGCACCTTCGCGAGTACCGGCGTGACCAGCGTGAACATCCCCCAGCATGAACATCAAAACGCATTCATATACATAATAAGTTGATATTACGCACATAATATGCAATAATATGTGCGTATTATATTTAGTATAAGGAGGACTACCGATGGCGAAGGTGAGCACAAATATCAACCTGGATCAGGAATTGAAGCGCAACGCGCAGGAACTGTTTAACGCACTCGGAATGGATCTGACAACGGCTGTTACAGTATTCCTGAAGCAGGCAGTTCAGGCACAGGCGATACCTTTTGAAATCAAGAGGGAAACAATAAACAGCGAAACGATGGCCGCAGTCGGGGAGTACTATGATATGCTCAACAACCCTGCTGAGTATAAGCGGTACAGCTCGTTCGCGGAAGCAATGGAGGACGTGCTCGATGAAGTATAGCATCGTTCTTTCAAACAGATTTAAGAAGGATTTGAAACGCTTAAAGAAGAGACAGTACGATCTGACGCTTCTTGAAAAAACCGTAGACAAACTGGCGGCAGGAGAAGCTCTTGAACTGAAATACCACGACCACAATTTGAGCGGGGGTCTGTCCGGATTCCGGGAATGCCATATAGCGCCGGACTGGCTTTTGGTGTACAGAATTGAGGAGAACGATCTGATACTGCTCCTAATGCGAACGGGAACACATGCGGATGTACTGGGGATGTGATAGCGATGAGTGATAAAGTATTCCGGATCGGACCGATCCGCCCGCCAAGTGAAGCAAACAGTTTGCTGATCCAGGTGACCAATGGCTGCACCTGGAACAAGTGCCGGTTCTGCCAGCTGTACCGCCATACGAAGTTCAAAGCCTACAGCGCGGACAGCATCCGGACTGACATCGACAACATCGCTTACTGGGCGGACCGCGTCCGCAAATACCAATGCAAAGGCAGTCCGGGCGCCGATGAGTGCGGCGCGTCGTCGACCGCGGACGGTACCGCAGGGAGTGCTTGCGGCACGTCCTGGGACATCGACGGGATCAACGCGGAGCTTTCCGCTCTGGCGGAAGATGAGGAACGGCAGTGCATGTACACGGTCGCCAACTGGCTTCTTGCCGGCGGTGAAAATGTCTTCCTGCAAGACGGCAACAGCACAGCGCTGAGCAGCGGCAGGCTGACCGATGTGCTGGTCTATCTGCGGAAGGTGTTTCCGCAGATCAAGCGGATAACTTCCTACGGAAGGGCAGAGAATTTATCCCGGTCGACTGCGGCAGATTACGCTGAACTCAAGGCAGCAGGTCTCGACCGCATCCATTCCGGATTCGAGTCAGGATCCGATGCAGTGCTCACACGCATCAACAAAGGCGTGACCCAGGAGCAACAGATCCGCGCCGGCCAGGCGGTGAAAGCCGGCGGCATCGAGCTGAGCATCTATTTCATGCCCGGCGTCGGCGGAAAGGATCTGTCTTCCTCCAACGCAGAGGGAACGGCGGAGGTCATCAACGCGGTCGATCCCGATTTCGTTCGCGTCAGGACAGCAGCCATCAAGCCCGGGACCGAACTCTATCAGGACTGGCAGGAAGGAAAGTTTGAACTCTGCAGCGATGATGATAAAGTCCGGGAGATACGCCGGGTGATCGAGCTGGCAGACGAAAGCCTCTCGACCTACCTCGTCAGTGACCACATGATCAACCTGTTGCAGAACGTGGAAGGATATATGGGCGTTTGCGGATCCGCACAGCACTCCGCCGGCAAAACCCGCATGCTGCAGGTGATCGACCGCTATCTGGATCTGCCCGAAGAGGACCGCCGGGTCTTCCAGCTTTTGCGAAGGACCCTGCGCGCTTATGATCTTGACGACATGAAACGTCTGGGCAGCATCGAACGCGCGCGGCTCCGCAACGATGTCATGAAGGAGAATGAACTCGGTTGGAGCGTGCGGATGAACGGATATATCTGCAGGTACGTGTAACATATGCGTGACCGATAATGGACAACTGATGGGTAACTGATGGACAACTGATGGACAACAAGGAAATCGACAACACAATCAATAACGCAAACAACAACGAAAGCAATACCGATGCGACGCCGTGCGGCACAACGCATCGCACGGCCGCCCAACAGGTGCGGCGCTATCTGCTGATCGCACTTGGCCTCGCCACTCTGAACTTCGCCTATGTCATGGTGACGGTGCCCCATGGGATCATCAACGGGGGCGTGACCAGCTTTAGCATGATCCTGGCACGGCTGCCGTTTACGGACGCGCTGCCGGTCAATGCATGGGTGGCGATCGTGACGGCGATCCTGGCTGCGCTGTGCTGCATCTTTCTGGGACGGGACATTTTCGTCGCAAGCATTTACAGTTGCGCGGTCGGAGTGGCGGCGTTCAATTTCTTCACCCTGATCGTGCCGGCAAAAGTAATCGATGCGATGATCCGGGTCGGGCAGTTTGGACCGATCGGCGAGTGGACCATGCCGGACGGCACACCGGTGATCACGGTCGGGCTCGCACTGGAACTGATCGCGGCAGCCATCGTCGTGGGCGCGGGATACTATTTCTGCCTGAGCAATGATTCCACCGCGGTGGGGATGGACACCATCGCGCTCATCCTGCACAAGCGAAACGAGAAGATCCCAGTCGCCTACGCCATGTACGCCATCAACATCATCGTGCTTTTGCTTGGCCTCTACACCTATGGCCTGCGGTGCGTGATCATGGGGATCCTCTTCGCAGGAATCCAGGCGAAGACACTGAACACCATGCTCGGCCTCAGGCAAAAGAAGAAAGCAGAAAAGGAATGATGAAATAACCCGCAACGAACCGCCTCAATGAGGCGGTTTTGTGTTATACTATATTCTGTATTGGTATGTGCAGCAGAAGAGGAAAACATGAAAGAACTGTTAATGGGAAATGAAGCGGTGGCCGTAGGCGCGCTGGCTGCAGGAGTGCAGGTGGTGGCAGGCTATCCGGGTACGCCGTCTTCAGAAGTTCTGGAAACGATCGCGAAGAGAAATCCGGGCCATGTTTATGTGGAATGGTCCGTCAACGAAAAAGCCGGTGCGGAGGTTGCCGCGGGCGCGGCGTATGCCGGCGCGCGCAGTCTCGTGACCATGAAACAGATGGGGCTGAACGTGGCGTCCGATCCGGTCATGTGCGTTAATTACATCGGCGTCAAAGGCGGTATGGTCATCTATGTCTGTGATGACCCGGGCCCGATCTCATCCCAGACGGAGCAGGATACAAGAAGCTTCGCCCGTTACGCGCACATCCCGTGCTTCGACTGCGACAGTCCCGAGCAGGCCTTCCAGGCCGTGCAGGATGCTTTTGCATTTTCGGAAGAGCACGAAACGCCGGTCATTTTGAGATCGACCACGAGAGTATGTCACGCCTGCGCGGATATTGAAGTCCCGGAGATCAGAGACCCCGAACCGGCGGACGGATTCGTCAAAGACCCCCGGTGGGTCATTTTCCCGAAACTGGCATATGAAGCGAAACTCAGAGTCGCCGGACGCGAGCCGGAGCTTGCCGCAGATTTTTCGGAATACAAAGGCAACACACTGGAGGGGAACGGTCCGATCGGGATCGCGTGCGGAGGGGTCAGCTATTCCTATGTCAGGGAGGCCATCCGCGGACACGAAGAAGACTTCACCATTTTGAAAATCGCAACGCCCTATCCGTTCCCGGCGGAACTGGCAAGACAGTTCCTGCTCGGCGCGGAGAAGGTTATTTGTTTTGAAGAACTGGATCCTTATATTGAGGATTCTCTCATATATGAATACGGCAGCCTGAGCCTTGAGATCGACAATCTCATCGAAGGCAAGCGGACAGGCGCTGTACGCCTCGGCGGCGAGCTGAGCGCCACGGAGGTCGCGGAAGTGATCCAGAAGGTCACCGGCATCCCGACGGCGGCAGACGTCCGCGAGCCGGAGAACGTACCTCCTCTTCCCGTCAGGCCGCCGGTGCTTTGCGCGGGTTGTCCGCACAGAGGCGCATTCTATGCGGTCAAGTCGGCGGTGGGAAAACGGCCGGCAATCTACAGCGGCGACATTGGCTGCTATACATTGGGTAATGCGGCGCCGCTGGACATGGTCGATACGTGTCTTTGCATGGGCGCAGGGATCACCATGGCACAGGGACTCGATCACGCGATCAACGGAAGCGGCATTCCGGACCATAATGCGGCGGATGCAGAAGCAGCGGATACGGCGGGCGACATTGCCGCGGAGGACGCGGCGGGCAGCGCTGCGACCGCCTGTTTCGCGTTTGTCGGTGACTCCACGTTCTTCGCCAGCGGCATCACAGGAATAGTCAATGCGGTCTACAACCAGTCGGACATGATCCTGTGCGTGCTGGACAATTCCACGACAGCCATGACGGGGCACCAGCCTCATCCGGGCATGGGCGTGACTATGATGGGCCAAAAGGTCGAGCCCGTGGACATCGCGAAGGTCCTTGAAGGCATTGGCGTCAAATGGATCCGGACCGTAGATCCGCAGAACCTGAAGCAGTCGCAGGACGCAGTCAATGAAGCGATGGAGGCGAAGGGCGTACGCACCATTATCTTCAAGTCGCCGTGCATCGCTCTGGTGAAGCCGGACGCGCCGAAGCAGGTCGATGCGGATACATGTGTCAGCTGTATGCGGTGCATCAATGAGATCGGATGCCCGGCGCTGATTACAGACCAGCCGGTGGGTACTGCCGGCAAACCAAAGGCAACGATAGATACGGCCCTGTGCACAGGCTGCGGTCTTTGCGCCCAGCTTTGTCCGACAGGGGCGATCAGATAGAGGGATTAGAAAAAGGATAGGAAATGAACGAACATGAAGTGAGAAGCTGTCTGCTCTGCGGCGTCGGAGGGCAGGGAACAGTCCTGGCGTCGAGGATCATCGCGGCGGCAGCCATGGCCAAAGGTCTCCACGCCAGAACAGCTGAGACCATCGGCATGGCTCAGAGGGGCGGAAGTGTCGTCAGCCATGTGCGGATCGGGGAGGAAATCGCGTCTTCGACGATCCCGTTGGGAACTGCGGAGGTGATCATCGGATTCGAACCGGGCGAGGCTGCGGCCAATCTGAAATACTTAAAAGAAGACGGCGTGCTGATCCTGAGCAGCAAGCAGGTGAAGCCGGTGACGGCATCCCTCGGGCAGAGCGCCTATGACGGTGATGAGTGCCTTGCTTGGCTCAAAGACAAAGGCAGCCGCTGCATCGTGATCGACCCCGATGAGATCATAGCAGCCTGCGGATCGCCGAAGGTGCTCAACGTCGCCATGACGGGCGCGCTGGCAGCAAGCGGAGCAATGGACCTCAGCCTCGAAGATATGGAGGAGGCGCTTAGAATAAGAATGAAACCCAAGCTTTTGGAAATGAATCTGAAGGCTTTGCATATGGGCGCACAGTGCGCAGCGGAGAGGTAAACGATTATGAAGATGAAAAAAGCAACGTTGAAGGACATCAGAAGGCAGATCGCGAGAGTCCAGGCGGCAGGCGGTTTTTACGCGAAGCGGCTGAAGGGCATCGACCCGGAGGACATCAAGACACAGGAGGATTTCGAGAAACTGCCATTCTCTGAGAAGGATGATCTGCGGGACGCTTATCCGCTGGGACTGGCGGCCGTGCCGGATGAGGAAATCGTCAGGATTCATTCCTCCAGCGGTACGACGGGACTGCCGTGCATCATTCCGTATACACAGAAAGATGTTGAGGATTGGGCAGAGCTGTTCAAGCGCTGCTATGAGATTGCAGGCATTACGAATAAAGACAGGATCCATATCACGCCGGGTTACGGTCTGTGGACGGCAGGTATCGGATTCCAGCTTGGCGCCGAGAAACTGGGCGCCATGACGATCCCCATGGGACCGGGAAACACGGATAAGCAGATCAAGTTCATGCAGGACATGGAGTCGACTGTGCTCTGCGCGACGTCCTCTTATGCGCTGCTCCTCGCCGAGGAAATCGAAAAGCGCGGCGTGAAGGATACGATTAAACTGAGAAAGGGCGTCATTGGTTCGGAGCGCTGGGGCCCGAAGATGCGTGCCCGTATCGCCAACGAACTGGGCGTCGAGCTCTATGACATCTACGGACTGACCGAGGTCTACGGACCGGGCATCGCCATCAACTGCGAGTATGAGACTGGTATGCACTACTTCGACGACTATCTCTACTTCGAAGTCATCGATCCGAAGACAGGCAAAGTCCTGCCGGACGGCGAACTGGGCGAGCTGGTCATCACGACCCTGAAGAAAGAGGGAGCACCGCTCATCCGTTACAGGACCCATGACCTGACGAGGATCATTCCGGACGACGTGCCGTGTCCGTGCGGCCGCAAGCTGCCGCGGATCGACGTCATTCTGGGCCGGACCGACGACATGGTCAAGGTCAAGGGCGTCAACATCTTCCCGGGACAGATCGAGGACTGCCTGAAGGATATCGAGGGAGCATCCAGTGAGTATCAGATCTTCATCGACCACGAGGACGGAAAGGACGTGATCAATCTATTCGTTGAGACCATCTTCACGAAGAAGGGCGAACGCCGCAAACTGGAGAAGGCGATCAAGGACAAGATCAAGAGCGTCATCAATGTCGGCGTCACGCCGAAGGCAGTCGACATCGGAGACCTGCCGAGAAGCGAGAAGAAGACCACCCGCGTCTTCGACTACAGATATTAGAATCGTTAGTGAGAAAGGAAAATACATGACTGCAAAATCAATGATGCCTTACGTCGAGGGCAACTCGGCGATCCGGGCCATGTTCGAAGAGGGAGCACGCATGGCGGCAGAGTTCGGAGCGGAGAATGTCTTCGACTTCAGCCTGGGCAACCCGAGCGTGCCTGCTCCGCCGGAAGTGGACGATGCGATCCGGAGCATCCTCGCCGAAGAAGATACGCTTCTGGTCCACGGCTACAACAAGAGCAACTCCGGTTATGAGGATGTGCGCCAAACAGTGGCGGAGCATCTGAACATGCTCCACGGAACGAACTTCTCTTCGGAGAACATCATCATGACGGTGGGAGCAGCCAGCGGACTCAACGTCGCTATCAAAGCCCTCGTTGATCCCGGTGAAGAAATACTTGCCTTTGCACCATACTTCGTCGAGTACGGAAACTACGCCAAGAACCATGGAGCACAGCTTCGGGCGGTGCCGGCGGCTACGAACACTTTCCAGCCGAATCTGGAAGTGATGGAGCAGATGATCACGGAGAAGACCCGTGCGATCATCATCAACTCCCCGAACAACCCTACGGGCGTCGTATACAGCGACGAGACCATCCGGCGTCTGGCCCAGATCCTGAAGGCGAAACAGGAAGAACTGGGAACGGAGATCTACATCATCTCCGACGAGCCGTACAGAGAGCTTGCCTACGACGGCGTCAACGTGCCGTATGTCACGAAATACTACGACAACACTGTCGTCGGGTATTCCTGGAGCAAGAGCCTGTCCCTGCCGGGCGAGCGGATCGGGTATCTGGTATTCCCGAGCGAGCTGGCGGATTTCGAAAACGCCGTACAGGCGGCGAACATTGCCAACCGCGTGCTGGGATACGTCAACGCGCCGACCCTCATCCAGCGAGTCGTTGCCCGCTGCATCGACTGCAAAGCCAACGTCGCGGCTTACGACCGCAACCGCCAGAACCTCTACGACGGGCTGGTGGACGCGGGGTACGAATGCGTGTATCCTGAGGGCGCGTTTTACCTGTTTGTTAAATCGCCAATAGACGATGATGTGGAATTCTGCGCCCGCGCAAAGGCTCACAACATCCTGGTGGTGCCTGGGAAGTCCTTCGCCTGCCCGGGATATGTGCGGATCGCGTATTGCGTCTCCCACGAAACAATCATGAATTCCATTCCTGCATTTGCAGAACTGATGAAAGAAATAAAAGAAGAAAACAAGGAGTAACAAAATGGCTGAAGTGATCGAGATGACAAATTTTATCCACGATATTATCGACAAGGATCTGGAAAACGGCAAGTACGGAGACAAGGTGTTGACGCGATTCCCGCCGGAGCCCAACGGCTACCTGCACATTGGTCACGCCAAGTCCATCTGCCTGAATTTCATGACAGCGCAGAAGTACCACGGCGGATGCAACTTGCGTTATGACGACACCAACCCGGTCAAGGAGGACATGGAGTACGTTGACTCCATTGAGGAAGATGTAAGATGGCTGGGCTTCGAGTGGAAGAACAGGCTCTGGGCATCAGATTATTTCGATGAGATGTATGAGTGTGCAGTCACCCTGATTAAGAAGGGGCTGGCTTTCGTCTGCGACTTCAGCGCTGACGAGATCAGAGCCAACAGAGGAACCCTGACTGAGCCGGGCAAAGAATCTCCTTATCGGAACAGGAGCATCGAAGAGAATCTGCAGCTCTTCGAAGAAATGCGCGAAGGCAAGTACGCGGATGGCGAAAAGGTGCTCCGGGCTAAGATCGACATGGCATCCCCAAACATCAACATGAGAGACCCTGTCATCTACCGCATCGCCCATGCGGAGCATCACAACACCGGCGACAAGTGGTGCATCTATCCGATGTACGATTTCGCCCACCCGATTGAAGACGCTATCGAGGGCATCACTCACTCCATCTGCACGCTGGAGTTCGAAGATCACAGACCGCTGTACGACTGGGTGCTCCAGGCGGTCGGCAAGTGGCCGACGCCTCCGCAGCAGATCGAGTTCGCGCGTCTGAATATCACCAATACCATCATGTCCAAGCGTTATCTGAAAGCTCTTGTGGATGACGGCGTTGTGGAAGGCTGGGATGATCCGCGTATGCCGACCATCGCAGGCATCCGCCGCAGAGGATACACGCCGGAAGCGGTCCGCGACTTCTGCGAGAGGATCGGCGTTGCAAAGGCTAACTCCACGGTCGATGTGGCTTTGCTTGAGTCCTGTGTACGTGACGACCTGAAAACAAAAGTCGAAAACAGAAACGTCGTCGAGAATCCGATCAAGGTCGTGATCACGAACTATCCGGAGGATCAGACGGAAATGATGCCGATCGAAAACAACCGCGAGGTCCCGGAAATGGGCGAGCGCATGGTGCCGTTCAGCAACGAACTGTGGATCGACGGCGATGACTTCATGGAAGTTCCAGTGAAGAAATACTTCCGTCTCTTCCCGGGCAATGAAGTGCGTTTCAAAGGCGCGTACTTCCTCACCTGCAACGAGGTGGTCAAGAACGAAGATGGTTCCATCAAGGAACTGCTGTGCACCTACGATCCGGACACCAAGAGCGGAACGGAAGGCGCCAACCGCAAGGTCAAAGGCACCATCCACTGGGTCGACGCGAAGA
>CAMOXP010000027.1 GCA_946629205.1 uncultured Bacillota bacterium | reverse complement strand
GGACGGGTCCTGCGCCATGTCCTGCAGCGCCGCGGCAGTTTCTGCAATAGTTTTCTGTGAGGTCACGCCTGCCTTTGCGTAATGGTTCATGTAGATGAGGCGCATCTGGTTTTCGTCCATGCCGAGGATCTGCGCGGCCTCTTCATAGATCACGTCGCTTGCCACCGTTTCCTCGTCCGTGAAGGGCTGCAGGGACTGGAGCTGTTTCTTTTGGGACTTCTTGATCATCTTGCCGTACTCCGGATCCGACGCCACGTCATCGACAAGGAAGGAGATGAAATCCGGCAGGGTCATCTTGTCCCCGCGCTTGCCGTTTTTGATTTGGTAATACAGCAAAAGCCGCGCAGCCTGGGATTTCTTCATGCCGAAGAAGTCTGCCAGCCCTTTGGCGCCCTTTTTCGTGGTGAGGGCGCCGCGGTCGGTGAACTTCGCCATATCGTCGAGCTGATCCTTCGCCTCCTGATCGATGCTGTCAGAGAAGTCCGGATCGTTTACGACATCGCCGCGCAGGAAGGACACGAGCTCCGGGATCGTCATGGTGAACTCCGGATCCCCCGCATGGTAGTCGTAGTAAATGAGCTTGAGCATGGAATCACTCAGATCCATATCGGTAGAGGCGTCATCACTGCCGGTACTTCCTTCGTCCTTCATGTCGTCGATGAATTCGTGCATGCCGGAAGCGATGCGCTGCTTTCCGAGGGTGCTCTCATAGCAGACCGCGCTGTAGATATCTTCGGAATCATCGAGGGATTCAGCAAGTGCACCGGCTGCATCACCGTCGTCTTCGTCGTAGACCATGACGATGGTGTTGGTGTGGCCGAAGACATGGTCGATCCCCGTGACCCAGCTTTGTGAATAGGAAAAGTCTACGCCGTTGCGCAGAACGAAAGAGCCGATCAGCATCACCGCGAACAAAACCGTAAGCGGGATCCGCATTTTGTATTGGAAGTCAGAGAACTTGGGAAGGTCGAAGGGCGGCGTGCGTTTCGCCGTCCGCAGCATCAGCGAGTCAAAGCCCAGTACCAGAGCGGGCAGCACCGTGAAGATGCAAAGCAGGCTGATGAGAACACCTTTGGCCAGCGCGAGTCCGACGTCTGCGCCCATGGTGAAACTCATGAACACCAGAGCGAGCAGCCCCGCGAATGTAGTCAAAGAACTGCCGGTGATGGCGCTGAAGGAAAGGGACAGGGCATGTTCCATCGTTTCATATTTGTCCGCGCAGATGCTCCGCTGCTGGCGGTAGCGGTTCAGCAGCATGATAGAATAGTCCATGCTGAGGGCGAGCTGCAGGATGCCCACGATCCCGAATGTGGTCTTGGAGATGCTGGGGAAGAGGATATAGGTCCCCATGTTGATCAGCACCGCCACGCCGATGGTGATCAGGAAGGTGGCAGGCTCGACCCAGGAACTGGCCATGATGAGCAGGATGAGGGCGACCATCGCGACCGCAAGAGCAATGATCCAAAGGGGCAGGCCCGATTCGTTGGCCGAGTGGATCGTTCCGCCCAGCTCGATGTTCCGGTCCTCTTCATCTTCCATGTAGGTCGCCTTGACAGTCTTCCAGAGCTCCGTCGCTTCGTCAGAATACTGGTCGTAGTCGCAGTTGATCACATACCGGGTGTACTTGCCTTTGTTGTAGTACTGCTCCTCGTCGTCTGTTTCCGACTTGTAATCCACAGACTCTGCGTACTTCAAGGACTCCAGCTTTTGCAGTACGGCGTCTTTTTCTGCGGGTGTCTTAAGATCGTCGAACATGATCTCCAGACTGCTGGAAGTCTCATCGCCGAATTCCGCCTTCATCAGATCCAGCCCGTGCCGCATTTCTGAATCCTTCGGCAGATATTTGGTCATGTCCTTGTTGATGTTGACGAATGGAATCAGTGCGCCGCATCCCAGTGCCAGGATGATGAATATGATCAATATTGCCCTGCTGTGGGCAACGATAAAATGCGCAAACCGTTGTTTCATCTAAACTTTCGCTTATGTATACTTTCGCTGCAATGGCAGCTGTAGTTGCAATAATAGTCTGACAGTATTATAGATTCCGCACTGGTTGCGGTCAACAGAATGAATCAGCGGTCTGCATGCCGCATTCTTAACTTTTTTTCAGAATAATCTAATCTTGTATATGGTATGATTAACGTGGAAATATGCACAGAAAAAATGGAGGAATCGTCATGAAATCAAAGTTTTTAAGGATGATTACAGTGGGTGTCATGCTGTTCGCATGCCTTTGCTTCGCCGCGGGATGCGGCTCTTCAACGGAGGCGGAAGCGCCTGCAGAGGATAACGCGGCGGCTGCGCCGGCAGTAGCAGATCCGCTGGATGCGGAATTCGACATCGCCACAGCGGAGGATTCACCGGAGTTTGTCGGAAAGCTTGAGCAGGCGAAGGACGCGGAGCAGCTCTTTGTCGTAGCCGGTATCGGCAAGACGACTGCCTATGTTTCCATGCATCAGAAGGATGCGGACGGCAACTGGAAGCAGATCATCACAACGCCGGGATACATCGGCAAGAACGGCCTGGGCAAGACCAAAGAAGGGGACGCGATGACGCCGGTCGGAACCTACAAGTTCAACTACGCCTTCGGCATCAACAGCGACCCGGGATGCACGGCTTTCGAGTACCAGCAGGTCACACCGGACGACTACTGGTCCGGCGATCAGAGAGAAGGATACCACTACAACGAGATGGTCAGCATCAAAGACTATCCGGACCTCAACACAGAGGACAGTGAGCATATTACAGACTACAACTACCACTACCAGTACTGCATGAACATCAGCTGGAATGAGGACGGAACGCCGGGCAAAGGCTCCGCCATCTTCCTCCACTGCCTGGGACCGCAGAAGCCGTACACCGGCGGATGCGTTGCGATTCCTGAGAACCTTATGATCAAGGTCATGAAGAACGTCCAGCCGGACTGCGTCGTTGTGATCGACTCCCTCGAGAAGATCAGTCCGGAACTTTGGGACGAATGGGAACTGTAAAATGACATACTTAGTACTGCTGGCGGTCAGCCTTCTGCTGTCCGCTATAGGATTCTGGAGATACATCTATTTCTTTTCGGTAGGCTACGGATTCGCCGTGGCCGGCATCGGGATCACGCTGCTGATCCTGTTTCATGCAGTGCTCACGCCAGTGAGCTGCATCGCCTGCATTCTGTTCATCATCTACGGGGTGCGGCTGGGCGGATATCTTATGATCCGCGAGGTGAAGAGCACGGCCTACAATAAGATCCTCAAACCGGAAAACGACAGAAGCAAAACCATTCCTGCCGGAGTGAAAATCGCGATCTGGGTCTCCTGCGCGATCCTGTATTTCCTGCAGACAAGCCCGGTCATCTTCCGGCTGGAGAACGCGGCGAAGGCAGTCGCGGACGGGATGGCCTCTGTTCATATCGAGCCCAACGCGGCGACTGACGCCTTCACGATCGATCTGCAGTCTTTCATCCCGGCGGACGGCGCTGCCGCATGGATCGGTCTTTGCCTGATGGCACTGGGCATTTTGCTTGAGATCGCAGCAGACGCGCAGAAGACTGTTGCCAAGAAAAAGAACCCGGACCGTTTCGTCGATTCGGGGCTCTACCGTATCGTACGGTGTCCGAACTATCTCGGTGAGATGCTGCTGTGGACCGGTGTGCTTGTTTCCGGCATTCCGTATCTGCAGGGGGCATTTCAGTGGATCATCGCAGTGCTCGGGTTCCTGGGCATCACCTACGTCATGTTCAGCGGCGCGCGGCGTCTGGAGTTGCGGCAGGACCGCAACTACGGAGACGATCCGGTCTATCAGAAGTATGTCAGGACCGTGCCGATCATGATCCCGCTCATTCCTCTGTACAGCGTGAAGAACTGGAAGGCATTTGTCGCCTGATGACCCGCACAAGGAGCGTCACGGAAGCGGCCATCATGATGACCTCCGTGACCGGCTGCGCCCAGATCATGCCGTCGAATCCGAAGGCGTGGTTCAGCAGGAGCAGCAGCGGGATGTACAGAAACAGCTGCCGCACCAGGGTGATCCCGAAGGCGTACTGGGGTTTGCCCATCGCCTGGAAGGACATGCGGCTCATGGACACGGCGCCGACGAAGGGCAGGATGCACATGATGGCGCGGAGCACTTTGCTTCCTGTGGCGATGACTTCGGCCGAATTCGTAAAGATATCGATCAAGAATGGAGCGAAGACTCCGTAGATGAGCATCACAAATAACTCGATTCCGCTTACCACCAGGATGCCGGCCTTCAGGACCTGCAGCATACGGTGGTAATTTTTTGCGCCGTAATTGTAGCCCATGATGGGTTGGGAACCGGCCGCGAACCCCTGGTAGATGTAGTTGCCCAGGGACATGATCTTCTGGGCGATGCCCATGGCCGCCACAGTCAGCTCGCCGTAGGAGACTGCCAGATTGTTGTTCACGATAAATGCAATCGATGTGAGCAGCGTCTCCAGTCCCGCCGGTACGCCGACCCAGAAGATCTCCTTCAGGATCTCGGCAGTCGGCCGGATGTATTTCACGGCGGGCCGAAGCAGCGTCTTGCCGGCCGCGTAGTACCAGACGGAAACGCCCATGCCGATGGCGTTGCCCAGCACCGTGGCAATGGCCGCGCCCCGGATCTGCAGCCCGAAGGCGAAGATAAAGAGCGGGTCCAGAGCGATGTTCGCCACCGTCCCGGCGATCATTCCCGCAATGGAGTATTTGACAGAACCTTCGCTGCGCAAAAGCTGCCCGAAGATGTAATTGCCCATGATGAAGACGCTGCCGAGGAAGAGAATCATGACGTACTGGGAGGTGAAGGCGTCCGTGTTGCTCTTCGCGCCGAGGACATCGACGATCAGCGGCAGCAGCACCAGCCCAAGTGCTGCAACAAGCAGACCGCCCGCTGCGGTCAGCACAAAGCCCGCCGTCAGCGTGTGGGAGGCCTTTGCGTCATCTCCGGCGCCCATGCTTCTTGAAATCAGGGACGCGGCGCCAGCGCCCACCATATTTGAGATCGCGATCATGACCATCATGACCGGGTAGGCCAGGTTGACCGCCGCCATCTGGTAATCGTCATGCAAAAGCCCAATAAAGAACGTGTCCACCAGATTGTACAGAACCATGATGGACATGCCCATGACGAGGGGAACGCCCAGGGCCACGATCGCCTTCGCCGGACGCTCCTCCTTCAGAATATATATTCGCTTGTCGTCTTTGTTGTATGTGTTGCTTTTGCTGTCCATGTCTTCTCACCAAGTCGTCTCTCCAAGCCACGAGAAGTGTAACAAAACGCCGTTGAAAGTGCAAGCCGGCGGTGAGTCGGTGTAAAAACACGTGAAAATTACACCAGATGGAAGCAGGCCTGGAGATATGGTATTATAATCATAGCAACAAACACAGCAGGGAGGCGTGCGACATGATATTTCGAACCGCAGAACTGAAAGACATCGCTGAAATCTCGGAGATCCGCAAAAAGCAGATCCAGGACGAGGGGCAGACGCCGGATATTGACATCGACGAAGATCTCCACCGGTATTTCGAGAAGTATATTAAGAGCGGCGAACTGATCGAATGGGTCGCAGAAGAAGACGGCAGAATCATTGCGACTGCGGCGATCGTTTTTATGGATTATCCGCCGTCGTTCAGGAACAAAACAGGCCGCACAGGGTATGTCGGAAACGTGTACACGGCAGACGAGTACCGGGGCAGGGGCATCGCCGGGCAGCTGCTGGAAAAGGTTGAAGACGAGGCGAAGAAGCGCGGTGTTACGATGCTGCTTCTGCATGCCTCGGAAGCAGGCCGGAGGGCGTATCTGAAGAGTGGCTATGAAGATATCGATTATGAGATGGAGAAGATCATCAAAGAGCTATAGTTGAACCAGAATCACTTGCACCTGCGCGCGTAAGCAAGCACCTGCTTCAGCGCTTCGTCCTTTGGGATGCCGGCAAGACGGAGCTTGTGGGCGTAGCCGAGGATCTCTTTGAAGTTCTCGCCGGGCGAGAGACCTGCGTCGATGAGATCCTTTCCGGTGACATAGGGACGCGACATATATTCCTTGTAGATTTCAAGGCGGTCGAGGAGGAACTCCAGATTGTCCTCACGTTCGCCTTCATACCGTTCGGAGAACATGTCGATCGTCGAAAACAAAATCAATTCATAAGGACTGACCGCTTCATCAAAGAGGCGGTTGGTTTTTTTAATGGATGATTTGGCGTACGCGACCGTGTTCGGACGCATATGCAGTTCAGTCATGTTCATGACATACCGGATCAGACCGGCGTCGTTGGTCAGCCGGTGCAGGAACCGGGATACGACGGGAAGGCCGACCTTCTCGTGATCGTATGCGTGGATCCTGCCGTTGACTTCTTCGGTCGTTTCGATTTTGCCCAGATCGTGGACAAGAGGGATCAGCATGAAGCGGAAGGGTTCTTCTGCGCAGTCGCGGTATACGACTGCCTTATCCAGTGCTGCCATCACATGATTCCATACATCGCCCTCCGGGTGGAAGATGGGGTCCTGCTCCAGTCCGATCAGACTCACAAGCTCCGGGAACCAGTGACCCAGCTGATCCATCGCGCGCAGCACCGCAAAGAATATCGAGGGTTTCCTGCCTTTGCACAGAGCTTTCTCAAGCTCCGCTGTGACGCGCTCCCTGGGCAGGGCGGACAGGTCGATCTGCCTGCACAGATCCATGGTCTCGTCTGCTACCTTGAAGTCAAACCGCGCGGCAAACTGCGCCGCCCGCAGCACGCGAAGGGGATCTTCTACAAAGGATTCCGGGTCGATGTGCCGGATGATCCCGTTCTTCAGATCCTCCCGGCTGCCGAAGCAGTCTACGATCTCCCCGGTCAGCACATCCTGCATCAGCGCGTTGATCGTGAAGTCGCGTCTTCTCGCAGCCGCTTCCACGCCAAGAAACGGGTCCGTGTAGATCTCGAAATCCCGGTGCCCCCGGCCCGTGTTCTTTTCTTTTCGGGGGATCGCGATGTCGATGTCGTAGCCCCTGACTGCATAGACGCCGAAGCTTTTGCCGATGGTGATGACTTCCCCGAACTGGCTGAGCAGTTCGCGCAGATCCTCCGCCTGCACGCCGTGCACCTCGATGTCGACGTCCTTGCCAAGAACATCTGCACCAGGTGATATTCCCAAGACGGTCATCAGTTTGTCGCGCACAAAACCGCCGATGTAGTAGGCTTTCCCGCCTTTCGCGTCCACTGCCCGGGCGATCTCCTGTATCAAGTTGTCTGCAGTCAGTTTGTTTGTCATGATGCGTTCATTATAGCGTAAGTCTTTTTCAGAGGCAAAAAATATAGTATACTTTCAACATGAAGATAGCATTTGATGACAACGTAAGAATCGACCGGGGCTCATGGCGCAGGCTGATGGGCGTCAGTGATGAACATCTGAAAAGGTCAGAATCGGATGAGAAGATGCGCGCTGCCCTAGAGCGGCTCGAAACCCAGATGGATGAAGCGGAGAGCCTGCTTTTTGATGCTGTTGAACCGGCGTTCGCCTATAGGGTGTTGGATGCCGAGCAGCTGACAGTCCGGGGAACATCCTTGGCGAGGCATCTGGACGGGTGCGACCGGCTGGTGGTCATGGCGGTCACGTTGGGGCATGCAGTTGACCGGCTGATCAGTGAGACCCAGGCAAGCAGGATCGCCCTCGGCGTGGTCATCGACAGCGGCGCTTCGGTCATGGCGGAGCGGGCAGCGAATATGGCAGAGGAACAGATCCGGACAGAGCTGGCAGAGGCACAGACCCGGGCCAAACGGACAACGGACACGACGGCTGCGGACACTGTGGGCGACCAAACCGCACCCCTGTACATGACGCCCCGGTTCAGCCCGGGATACGGGGACTCTCCGCTGGAGATGCAGGAACAGGTCCTGGACCTTCTGGACGCCCGGAATCAGATCGGCATCACCTTAAGCAAAGGCTATATGATGAGTCCGTCCAAATCTATTACGGCCATCATAGGGCTGGCGGACCATCCGGTCACCGGCCGGCTCGCCACCTGCGATGAATGCGTCCTCAAAGACAAGTGCCAGCTCAGAAAAGAAGGAAAACTCTGCGGCCGAAGGAGTGAATCATGAAGAAGTTAACAATCGCATTATTGATAGCCCTGTTAGCAATGGCTTTTGCAGCATGTTCGCAGGGAGAGGAAAACAGTAAACCCTTTGAACTGGAAGGTTTGGGTGTAGACAATCTCGTATCGCTGGAAACCCCTGAAGGTTATGAGGAAGCAGACCTGACGCAGAACGGTTTCCCCGATTCAGAGATCCTAAGCCATTCATGGGCGAACGAGGATTCCTCCCTGCGGCTTGTGATGCTCTCCTATGACGGAAAAGGGATTATGGGGATGGACGGCAGTATAGAAGACTATCTTTCCGATCTTTCCCCTGACGCAATCTTCGTTTCAATGAACAGCCCGCTGACTGACGCCTTCGTCACATTTGTCGACGGAACTGCAGAAGACGGAAGCAACATCAAGGACAACAACCTGGATGCCGTATTCAGCTATGACAAGTACGTACTGGGACTGGAAATGGAAAACACTCAGGAGAAGACACTTACGGACGAGCAGAAAGATACATTCTATAATGTTCTGAATTCGATATCCGCCAAGGAACGTTAAGCTTCCGCGGTGCAGATGGAAGTAAGAGAAAGGATCAGGAAGGTGCTGCAGCATGATCACAAAAGAAGTATTCGGCAGAAGCAGACCCGATTTCAATAAACTGCAGAGCGCCGGCTTCCGTGAGGAGGGCGGCGTGTTCTATTGCGCCGAAGCCCTGCCGGGGGATCAGTTCCGGGCGGAGCTGGAGGTTGCCGAAGACGGCAAAGTCACCGGCCGCGTCATCGACCTGGAAACAGGGGAAGAGTATCTTCCCATCCGGATCGAAGGGCAGACCGGCGGATTCGTGGGACAGGTCAGAGAAGATTACAGGATGTTCCTCGAACGCATCCGGGACGCCTGCTTCATACCAGTCAGCTTTATCTATGACCAATCAAACCGCATCGAGGCCGGGATCCACAGAGACTACCGCGTCACTGCAGAGTTTCCGTGGGAAAAATATCCCGGGAACGGGACGTTCAAATGCCGCGAAAACGGCAAATGGTTTGGGGCGATCCTGACCGTTGCTTACGGGAAGCTGGCAGGCGGAGAGCTGTCAGCCGCTCACGACACTGACGAGATCGTGGAGGTCGTGAACCTCAAGGCTTCACCTGACGAGATCCCCGCGCTCACGGATCGGCCCGGCATCTTCCCGGCCTGGCACATGAACAAAAAACACTGGATCAGCGTGATCCTGGACGATACGCTTTCGGACGAAGCGGTCATGGAACTGATCCGCGGAAGCCACGCCCTTACATCAAAAGGCAAAAGCAACACAGCCGGCTCCAGACCCCGCGCTGCGGGCGTCTGGATGATCCCGTCCAATCCGGCGTTCTATGATGTGGATGCAGGATTCCGAGGCGGCAAGGGAGAAATCGAGTGGCACCAGCACACGAAGGTCAAAGCCGGAGATGAGGTATACATCTACTGCTCCACGCCGTATTCCGCGATTCTCTACCGCTGCGCGGTCGTTGCGGCGGATCTGCCGTACCGCGGGATGTTCAGGGAAAGCAAAGGCTACACAAAGTCCATGCGCATCCGCCTGATCGAGAAGTATCCGCCGGACAAGTATCCGCTGGCTTTTCTCAAAGCCCACGGGGGCTCTGCGGTGCGCAGCGCGCGCAGCATGCCGGCTGAACTTTATGAAGCGATTTGCAAAACGCGCTGAAAGGCTTTTGCCCCTACTTGACAAGAGTGTTATAATATGTCGGAATACGCGTAAGAAAAGCGCAGATTTCGGAGGAATGAAATGAGCAAAGTAAAAGATTTTATGAAGCGGAAGGATATTGAGATATCCCTCAAACGGTATGGTATCGACGCTCTCGGCGCCATGGCCCAGGGCCTGTTCTGTTCGCTTCTTGTGGGAACGATCCTGAACACGATCGGCACCCAGTTCAATATCGGCTTTCTGACAAAGGCAGTCGCGACGGTAGGGGAGACGTCTTACACAGTCGGCGGCATTGCGATGGCGATGTGCGGACCTGCGATGGCTGTAGCCATCGGCTACGCATTGAAATGCCCGCCTCTTGTGCTGTTCTCCATGATCTCGGTTGGTTTTGCAGCGAATACCCTTGGAGGGGCAGGCGGACCGCTGTCCGTTCTCTTCATCGCGATCATCGCAGCTGAAATCGGAAAGGCAGTCTCCAAGGAGACAAAGATCGACATTCTTGTTACGCCGATTGTGACCATCGGAGCAGGCGTATTTCTATCCTGGCTCATTGCGCCGCCTATTGGCGCTGCGGCCATGTACATCGGAAATCTCATCATGTGGGCGACAGAACTGCAGCCCTTCCTCATGGGCATCATCGTTTCCGTCGTCGTCGGTATGTGCCTTACACTTCCGATTTCATCGGCAGCCATCTGTGCGGCCTTCGGTCTGACAGGACTTGCGGGAGGCGCCGCGGTCGCAGGCTGCTGCGCGCAGATGATCGGCTTCGCTGTGATCTCCTTCAGAGAGAACAAGTGGGGCGGGCTGATCTCCCAGGGCATCGGAACCTCCATGCTGCAAATGGGCAACATCGTCCGCAACCCGCGCGTCTGGATCGCGCCGACCTTGGCAGCCGCGGTCACCGGACCGATCGCAACCTGCCTCTTCAAGATGGAGATGAACGGCGCGCCGATCTCATCCGGTATGGGAACCTGCGGACTCGTCGGCCAGATCGGCGTTTACACCGGCTGGGTTGCAGAGATCGAAGCAGGCACCAGAGAAGCTATCACAGCCTTCGACTGGACGGGGCTCATCCTGATTTCTTTCATCCTGCCGGCGATCCTCGCGCTGATCTTCCACGCGGGCGTACGCAAGCTCGGCTGGGTCCAGGACGGCGATTTGAAAATCTAAACCTGCAATACGCATTCGCAAAGGAGGCGGCAGCCTCCTT
>CAMOXP010000026.1 GCA_946629205.1 uncultured Bacillota bacterium | reverse complement strand
AAGAAGGAAGAAGCCATCCGCCGCCAGAAGGAAGCGGAGGCCGCCATTGAAGCCGAGATCATCGAGAAGATCCGCCGCGAATCCAACAAGCGCGTATCCGCGCCGCGCGCCATCTCCTCAGCCGGCAGCACCCTCAAGCTCAAGGTCGTGAACGACGCCGGCCACAAGGTCGACCCGGCCAAGGCCAAGTCCGACTCCGAAGCCCACAAGTCCAACAAGGGCACCACGAACCCGAAGGGACAGAGCGGCAAAGCCAGGAACAAGAAAGGCAAAGGCAAGAAGAAGAAATAACTTTTCCATCAGAGGAGCTGCCGAGAGCAGCTCTTTTGTTATGCGCCGGAACGTGGTTCCCTGGGTTTTGGTTCCCTGGGGCGTGATTCTCAGAACGCAGTTTCCCGGACAGTGGTTTCCTGGGCGCGGTTTCCTGATGTGTCTGAGAAATTCAACGATTTCATGCTGTTCTCTGACGCCAGGCTGAGAAAACCGAACAAATCGCAAGTCTCTCAGACAGAACCCGTCACAACACTTGTCTGAAGCGCTTATGCGTCAGAGAAATAGCCTATTATCTTTGAGTTCTCAGACAAGAGCCCTCATTTGTCTGAGAGACAGAGGATAATCAAAACATTCTCTGACGGCTGTCTGAGATACATCAAATAATCGCTCGTTTCTCAAACAGCGAGCCGTTACGGTCTTGCTTTTGCATTAGAAGACAAGATACAATGGGTACAGAAGAGGGACTGCCCGGGAGGAAACGTCACATGGACATTCAACTCAAATCATATGCGAAGATCAATCTGTCACTGGACGTCAAGGGCGTGACGGATGACGGCATGCACCTGGTGGAGATGGTCATGCAGCAGATCCTGCTGTGCGATGAAGTCGCCATGCGGTGGACGCCGGCGGAAACGGATGGTGCGGCAGGCCCCGACACCCTGCAGATCAACCTGAAGACGAACCGGAGTTATCTGCCAACCGACGAACGGAACCTGGCCTACCAGGCGGCGCTGGTGATGCGGGACATCGCCGCAGGGGATGGCAACGCAACCGAAGGCGCTGCAGCCGAAGCGGCGGCAAGCGCCGAGAAGAGGGCGCCTGCCGGAACTCTCGACATCAACATCAGGAAACGGATCCCGGTGGCGGCGGGACTTGCCGGCGGCAGCGGAAACGGCGCTGCAGTACTGCACGGCCTCAACGTGCTGTGGGGGCTTGATCTCAGCCTGCGGCAGCTGTGCGATGCGGGAGCGAAGCTCGGCTCGGATGTGCCGTTCTGCGTCATGGGACAGGCTGCCGAAAACGAAGCGCTGAAGAACCGCTTTGCGGGCGATCCGCTGGCCTGCCACTGCGCGCTGGCCACGGGGACGGGGACGGATCTCGTGCCCCTCAAAGGACTGAAGAGCCACATTGTTCTCTCCAAACCGCCCATCAGCGTTTCCACCGCGAAGGCGTATCAGGGCATCGATCACATAGAGATCAAAACCAGGCCAAACACAGGGGAATTGATTGAGGGTTTAAAAACAAGAGACTTCTCACGCATCGAAAAAAACATGGTCAATGTACTTGAAAACTATACGTTGATGGAGTATCCTACAGTTGTGTATACAAAGAACAAGATGCAGGAGCTCTGTGGGGAACGGGCCGTTCTGATGAGCGGAAGCGGCCCTTCAGTCTACGGACTCACCGACAGCATCCGGCAGTCCAGAAGCATTTGTGACGAAATGCTGAAACTCAATCGAGAGAGCTTTTGGACGAGAACAACGTATTGAGACTGAGGGAAAAACTATGTTGAATTTTGATATCCAGAACCATAAGCCTTTGCGCGAAATGGTATATGAAGAACTGAAGATGCAGATCCTGAAGGGTTCCATCATACCGGGAACAAGGATGATGGAGGTCGAACTTGCCGAGGAGATGGGCGTCAGCAGAACACCGATCCGGGAAGCGATCCGGAAACTTGAGAAGGAAGGCCTCGTCACCATCGAGCCGAGAAGAGGGGCATATGCGTCCATGATTTCCACAGAGGACATGGTGGAGATCCTTGAAGTGCGGCAGGATCTGGAAGGCCTTGCGGCATATTTCGCAGCGGACAGAATGACGAAGAGCCAGATGGATGAGCTGAAGCAGGTTTCGAACAACTATAACAAAGCTGTCAAAGAGGGCAATATGGAAGCCATGATCAAGCACGACACCCGTTTCCATCACATCATCGTCGAGTCATGCCACAACAAGATCCTCGTGCAGATGATCGAGCAGCTGCAGGAGCTCGTCCTCAGATTCAGATACATTTACTACGACAATTTCAGAAGAGCGGAGAATATGCCGGAAGAGCACGAAGCCATCGTAGCGGCCATCGCCGAAGGCGACGCGGGCAAAGCCAGGGCCGCAGCGGACATCCACATCGAGCGGCTCAAGGAGCTCGTCATAAAGGAAGGCGTACACCAGAGGCACGTATAGGCATCCGCACACGGAATCAGAAACAGAAGGTGTCAGAAATGACACCTTTTCTCATACAAAAGCAAAGGAGACCCACAATGACCACCAACAAAAGAGAGAAATACCTGAAACTTCAAAACGGCAGCGACATCAGAGGCGTATCGCTGACGGGCGTTCCCGGAGAGCCCCTCAGCCTCAGAGAAGAAGAGGCCAAGGAGATCGCTATCGGCTTCACCATCTGGCTTTCGGACAAACTGGGCAAGCGGCCGGAAGACATGACACTGGCCATCGGAAGGGACCCGCGGACATCCGGGCCGCGGCTGCTCGACGGGCTCATGGATGGCTTCGGAGAATACGGATGCAAAGTCTACGACTTCGGCTACGCGTCTACGCCGGCCATGTTCATGGCGACCGTCTTTGAGGATTTCGCATGCGACGGAACAGTCATGATCACTGCCAGCCATCTGCCGTACAACAGGAACGGATTCAAATTCTTCACACGGGACGGCGGACTCAACAAAAAAGACATCACACAGATCCTGGAATACGCGGCGGATAAGGATGCGCAGATCGCGAAGATCGGCGAGCCGCCGAGGGCAGGCCAGCAGACACACAGACTGGGCAAGCTGGTCTTCGAAGCAGAGAAAAATGATATCATGACGCCTTACTGCGACTTCCTTAAGAAGCTGATCATCGACGGCGTCGGCGCAGGAGAGCGGCCGCTGGAAGGCATGAAGATCGTCGTCGACGCAGGTAACGGCGGCGGCGGATTCTACGCGACGAGAGTACTGAAACCGCTCGGCGCGGACATCAGCGCCAGCCAGTTCCTGGAGCCGGACGGCATGTTCATGAACCACGCGCCGAACCCGGAGGACAAGGAAGCGATCAACGCCATCTCCCTGCAGACCGTGGGAAGCGGCGCGGACCTGGGCCTGATCTTCGACACGGACGTAGACCGTTCCGCGGCAGTGGACAGCTGCGGGCGGGAGATCGCCAGAAACGGCATCGTCGCCATGGCGGCAGCCCTCGTGGCGGAGGAGCATCCTGGCACGACAGTGGTGACGGACAGCATCACCAGCCGTCAGCTAACGGAGTTCATTGAGAAGAAACTGGGTCTGAAGCATTTCCGGTTCAAGAGAGGCTACCGGAACGTCATCAACAAATCCATCGAGCTCAACGAGCAGGGCATCGACAGTCAGCTGGCCATCGAGACCTCAGGGCATGCGGCGCTGAAGGAGAACTTCTTCCTGGACGACGGCGCTTATCTGGCCACGAAGATCGTCATCAAAGCGGCGAAGCTGTTCAGGCAGGGCGAGAAGATCGACAGCGTCCTCGCGGATCTGGAAGATCCGGCCGACGAGCGCGAGATCCGGATCCCGATCACCTGCGAAGACTTCAGCGCCTACGGCGACAAGGTCCTCGAAGACCTGGCAGAATACGCAAAAGCAACCAAAGGGCTTTCCCTGGAAGAGCCGAACTACGAAGGTGTGAGAATCAACTTCGATGAAGCAGAGTGCGGCGTTGAAGGCTGGTGCCTGCTGCGCAAATCCCTGCACGATCCGCTCCTGCCCATGAACATGGCGTCAGATAAGAAGGGCGGCTGTGAGAAGATCCGCGTGATCATGATGGACTTCCTGACCGGATACGATCAGCTGAAGCTGTGATTCGTCCGGTCTGTGCAGAGAGGAGATCGTGAGATGGAACAGACTGTATTAAAAGAAAAACTGAACAAACTCGAGGAAATCATTCTCGGTTACGGTCAGATGATCGTAGCCCTTTCCGGAGGCGTGGACAGCACGTTCCTCCTGGCTTTTGCGGCAGAGGCTTACAGGAAGGCGGGCTGCCCGGACAATGTGGCGGCCATCACGGCCACGGGCCCGCAGTTCGCTGCTGATGAAGCGGAGTATGCGGCGGCGCTTTGCGAGAGTCTGGGCGTCGCGCATAAGAAGATCCGTGTCGCTTACGTGCTCGACCTTATCAAAGACAATCCCCCTGACCGCTGCTATCACTGCAAGAAGGAACTCTTCAGTATGCTCAAGGCGCGCGCGGACATGGTCGGAAGCGTACTGGTCGACGGGACGAACCTGGACGATCTGGACGACTACCGGCCCGGCTACAAGGCGATTCTGGAGCTGGGCGTGGCAAGCCCTCTCAAGGAAGCGGGACTGACCAAAGCCGAGATCCGGCAGGCGCTGGCGGCTTTGGACATCGGCAAAGCAGCAGAGAAAGCCGACTATCCTGCTTTTGCCTGTCTGATGACGAGGATTCCATTCGGGGAAGAGATCACGAAAGAGAAGCTCGATCTGATCTACAAGGCCGAGACATACTTGAAGGAACACAGTTTCACCCAGGTGCGCGTGCGATGCCATGAGACCGCAGGAGGCTTTCTGGCCAGGATCGAACTGCTGCCGGAAGAGATGCCGAAGCTTGAGCCTGCAGAATGCGACGCTGCGATGCGGGAAATCGGATTCCAGTTCGTCACCCTCGATCTGGGCGGGTATGAAAAAGGCAAAATGAACCGCTAACCCTTGTTGCATAAAGGTTTTAGCTATGCTATAATAATGATGCAGTATGGGCTGCATTGATGAAGTCAACCAACCAATTAAAAAATAGTGGAGGGAAAAAGAATGAACAAAACTGAATTAATCGAAGCAGTAGCAAAAGAAGCTAATCTGTCAAAGAAAGATGCCGGCGCAGCAGTAGCTGCAGTATTCGATGAAATGACAAAGGCTCTGAAGAAGGGCGACAAGGTTCAGATGATCGGTTTCGGAACTTTCGAAGTTAGAAATAGAGCTGCCAGAAAGGCTAGAAATCCGCAGACTGGCGACGAAATCAAGATCAAGGCCACTAAGGTTCCGGCATTCAAGGCAGGAAAAGCTCTGAAAGACGCTGTAAAATAATTGGCTGACATAAGATGCGGTACGCCTTGCGGCGCACCGCATTTTTCGTATAAGAAAAGGATTCGAAGCAGAAGCGGAGGACAGAAATGAACGGATTCGACAAAATGAAAATGATGAACTTTCAGACATTGATGACCCTGAACCAATCAAAGGAGAAATTCATGGCCAATCATCCGCAAGTCCAGCCATTTCTTGACGACGTGAACCGCCGTGAGCCGGAAGTGGGGCAGGAAGTCGCCATTGCGGTGCGGTATCCGGACGGAACGGAATACAAAACAGGCGTCCGGGTCACAGAGGGCGATCTGGACCTGCTGAATACTCTCAGGCAGTTCCTGCGCTGAGCAGGCAACAGGGGTTAATTGTAGCAGGGTTTAATTGTAAAGGAAGGAATCGAGATGAAGATCACAGATTTATTCAGAGAAAAAACCGACAAAGCGAGAAGCTCAGCTGCTTCAGCTCTGGAAGTCACTTCTGCAGCGAAGGACAAAGCTGCGGCTGCGAAAGACAGAGCAGCAGCGGCGAAGGACAAGGCCGCGGAAGCCAGACTCAAGGCGGCAGAAATCAAAGACAGATTCGCGCCCGCGATCAAGGAACTGACGGACGAAGCAGGCAGCCTGGCCAAGGAAGCGGAGTCTGAACTCAAATACCTGGCCGACCGCAAGAAAATCGGCGGCGGCTTTGGCGCACTCATCAAGAAACCCGCAGAGGATGACATCCTCACTATGAGCAGGAAGGCCCGCAGAAAAGCCAACAAACTTGAACGCAAGGCTGCTAAGCTTGAGCGGAAACTCAAGAAAATCGAAAAGAAACAAATCAAAGCTCTGAAAAAAATAGAAAACCAGTAGACCAATGGATGCGGAATTAGTAAAGAAGAGATTAAGAAAGCGTGTCCTCGAGACCATCGAGAAATTCCAGGCACAGGAAGACATCACCTGCACCTTCGGCGAACCGGAATTCGCCTATGTCAGCGTGGACGATGTCCGTTTCGACATGCTGTTCGCGCGCGGGCTGAACGGTCATCCCAGAGAGATCTACCGGCCGGGCAGAACGATCATCCTGTACTACATCCCGCTGGCGGATGAGATCGTGAAGGCCAACGAGGAAAGCGCCGAACCGACAGAAGAGTGGGTGCGGGCCTACTATGAATCCCTGTGGCTGGCCATGTATGTGAACCAGACCATCCGGGAGGTGATGGTCGGGCAGGGAAGGCTCATTTCGAACCTGAGCAACATGGTGGAATGGGACGACGAGAAGTGCCAGGAAGGCTGGTCGAACAAATACGCGGCAGCCATCGCGGGACTTGGGCAGATGGGACCGGCAGGCTCCTTCCACATAAACGGAAGATACGGCGGCCGGGTCGGCGGCATGATCACAGACGGCATGTACGCGGAAAGACCGGAGGCCATCGAAGGGGAAGCCCTTGCCGCGGCCCTGGCGGAGATCACGGATCCGTGTCTCTTCGAGGGACCCTGCAGCGAGGACATGATCCGTGCATGCCCGTGCGGAGCCATTGCAGAAGACGGCATCGACAAGAAGAAATGCCGCGACTACTGCAGGAAATTCAACGAAACCACACCGGTTCCCGATGTCTGCGGGAAATGCTTTAGATTCATATGAACAGGACAGAACTTGACGAAGTAATCAAATCAATCAAGCCTGCCGACAGGCAGGCTATTATTCAGGCAAAAGCAAGGCAGGCGCAGCTGGCCAAGCCTCCGGGATCCCTCGGCGGACTGGAAGAAATGTCCATGCGGATCGCGGGCATGACCGGGCAGGTGATCAACCGGATCGGCAAAGGCTGCGTCGCTGTTTTCTGTGCGGACAACGGCGTGACGGCAGAAGGCGTTGCCTCGGCGCCCCAGTCTGTGACGCGGGCCCAGACGATCAACTTCACGCGGCGTCTGACGGGAGTGGGAGCGCTGGCGAAGAGCTACGACAGCGAACTGCTCATCGTGGACATGGGCGTCAAAGAGAGAATCCCGGCGGAGCTGTACGACAGCGTGCCGCTCAGAGACACTTCGAAGATCGTGGACAGAAGGATCCGCCCGCAGGGAGAGACGGACAATATCGCTGTCGGTCCCGCCATGACGCAGGATGAGGCATTGCAGGCGATCGCCGCCGGCATAGAAATGGCCGAGGCGGTGCACCGCGCAGGGTTCAGCATCCTGGGCGTAGGCGAAATGGGCATCGGCAACACCACTACCAGCGCGGCGCTGCTCTCGGCGGTGACAGGGCTGGACGCAGACGAGACCGTCGGCAGAGGCGGCGGCGTCAACGATGAAGGCTTTGCCAGAAAGAAAGAAATCGTAGAAGAGGCGGCGGCAGGATTCCGCGAGAAGGGCGGCATTCTGAAGAGACCTGCAGAATCGCAGCCGGAGGAGATGCTGGCAGCCCTCGTCCGCATGGGAGGATTCGACATCTGCGCCATGGCGGGAGCATATCTGGGCGCAGCGGCCTGCAGGATGCCGGTGGTGATCGACGGATACATCTCCGCGGCGGCGGCGCTGGCGGCACGCGTGCTGGCCCCTGCGGCGGCGGACTATATGATCGCCTCCCACAAATCCTTCGAAAAAGGCTATATGTTTGCTGTCGACGCGCTGAGACTGAGGCCGTTCCTTTCTCTCGACATGCGGCTGGGAGAAGGCAGCGGCTGCCCGATCGCGTTCAGCATCATCCGGGGCGCCTGTGACGTTATGGCGGACATGGCGACCTTCGAAGAGGCCGCGATCAACGACGATTATCTGGAAGAAATCAGAAGCGAAAAGAAATATCAAAGATAAGCGGTATATTAGGAAATACATAAAGAAGAAATGAAGTACGTCAGAGGGTTTTTGATGGCATGGGGCATGTTCTGCTGGATCCCGTGCCCATACAAAGAATGGAGAATGGAAGACCGAAGGGCGCAGGTTTCAATGCTGCCCCTTGTGGGCGCTTTGATCGGCGTCTGTGTCTGCCTCATCTGGTGGCTGCTCAGTTTCACCGGCTGCAGCGGACTCCTTATGGGCGCGGTCCTGACCGGCGCCTATTTTCTGCTGACCGGCTTCATTCATATCGACGGGTTCATGGACTGCAGCGACGCGATCATGCCGCGGCATCCTGAGATGGAGGAACGTCGGCGCATCCTGAAGGATCCTCATTCCGGAGCCTTCGCAGTGATCTGTCTCTGCCTGATGCTGCTGATTTTCACAGCGTCCATGGCGCAGATCGCCCAGGAATTCAGCCTCAAAAGCTGCAGTCTTCTGGTGGTCATCTTCACCGCGTCCAGGGCTATGAGTGCGCTGGAGGTCACGCTGCGCGCGCCCATGAGCATGAGCCAGTACAGCCAGCTGGAGGAGCCGGGAAGAGTCAGGGACACGATCCCGGCGATCATCATCCTGGCGGTGGTGCTTGGCGTTTGCGAGCTGATCATGTCAGATATGAACTGGCTGGCTCTCATCGCGGAGCTGTACAGCAATATCATCGCCCTTACCGTCCTGGTGACGGCATTCATCACCTGCAGTATCGACTGCAGGAAACTGGGCGGCATGAACGGAGATATTTCAGGGCACATGATCACCATGTCGGAAATGTTCGGCGTGCTCGTCATGGCGCTGATCTTATAAACGATACTGCAAAAGCAGGAGGGACCGGATGAACATACTCATCAGCGGCGGATGCAAAAACGGCAAATCCTTTTTCGCCCAGCAGCTTGCGGCAGAACTTGCGGCCGGCAGGCCGCTTTATTATATCGCGACCATGATCCCCCGTGATGAGGAAGACCGGGCGCGGATCCGCCGGCACATCGCAGAGCGGG
Source organism: uncultured Bacillota bacterium (assembly GCA_946629205.1). Lineage (GTDB taxonomy): Bacteria > Bacillota > Clostridia > Peptostreptococcales > Anaerovoracaceae > Lentihominibacter. The sequence continues at coordinate 1,897 of CAMOXP010000026.1, read as the reverse complement.
CAGGATGGGGCTTCACGACCGTCGAACAAGGCAAAAGCGTCGCGTCCCTGATTGAGAGAGAGGATGTGGATCTTTCCGGCAGCTTCCTGTTGGACAGCGTCACGGCAGTCCTCGAAAACGAGATGTTCCCGGTTGCCCTGAAGGATGGCAAAGCGGAATTTCTGGGCGAAGACAGGTCCGCGCCGGAGAGGGTCAGAAAGGAACTTGTTGCCTTTGCACAGGCAGTGTCAGAATCGGGCGGTTCGGTGGTGTTCGTCTCCGACGGGATCTATGGGGACAGCTGCGGCTACAGCGAATCGACGGAAAACTACCGGCGGGCGCTGGCAGGCGCGGACCGGGCGCTGGCGGCGGTCTGCGACAGAGTGACGGAAGTGACTTACGGAATCACAGAGGAGTGGAAATGATACTGGTATTCGGAGGAGCCTATCAAGGCAAGACAGAATACGCGCAGGGCCTGTGCGGCGCTGCGATAGACAAGGCAGATCATGCAGCAGATATCTGCGACCTGTCAAACGGCGGGAAGCCGGATTTCACGAAGGAGATCATCACGGGACTGGATGCTTTTGCATTGCGGTGCGTGCAGGAAGGCGTAAGCCCGGCGGATTATTTCCGGGAGCGGCGGGCGCAGTGGGAGCACTGCGTGCTGGTGGCAACGGACATTTCGCAAGGAGTGGTCCCCATCGACGCCGGCCTTCGGGCGGCAAGGGAAGCCAACGGACGGCTCCTGATCTACCTGGCAGAAGAAGCGGAGCAGGTGCACAGAGTGTTCTGCGGAATAGGAAAGAGGATAAAATAACATGGAATCAAAGATCGTACTGATCAGACACGGCATCACAGTGGGAAACGAACAACATATGTATTATGGCAGTACGGACGTATCCCTGTCCGAGCGGGGGATGCACCTTCTGGAAAAGCAGCGGGATGAGGGGCTCTATCCGGTATCGGAGGACGCCCGGTATTTCACGACCGGTATGCTGCGGACAGAGCAGAGCCTTGAAATCATCTACGGAAAGCAGGAACATGAAGTCATCGAAGAGCTACGGGAGCTGGATTTCGGGGAATTCGAAATGTGCACCTACGAGCAGCTCAACAGCGTACCGGAGTACCAGCAGTGGATCACGGCAGAAGACACGAAGACCGCGCCGCCGGGAGGCGAGAGCATCGAGGTGTTCACGAAACGGATCCGCAAGGGCTTCGACGAGCTCAAGGTCAAAAACGAGCTGTACATGCTGAAGCTCCGCAACCGCGAGAAGCAGGCGATGACGATCTGCATCTGCCACGGGGGCGTCATCTCCGGGATCATGGATTACATATGGCCCGGGGAACATAAGAACTTCTTCGAATGGATCCCCGACCCGGGGCACGGCTACGTGCTGGAGGTGGAGGACGGTTCGTTCACAGGATACAGTAAATTCTGACAGGCGCGGGGCACAGGCCCCGCGTTTTACCTTACTGTATTTTAAGATAATATTATTTTTTTTTGTGATAAAATTCCAATACAGGATATTGTCTTAAAATAGGAGAATACTATGGGCGATAATGCAGAAAAGAAAAGAGTTATCACTATCAGCCGTGAGTACGGAAGTGGTGGAAGACTGATCGGCAAGCGTCTGGCGGAGAAACTGGGCGTTCCTTACTACGACAGAGACACCATCAACGAGAGAATCTCCCGGGAATCAGGCTATGACAAGGACATGTTCGCAGGCCAGGAAAAGAAGGCTAAGAACAGCTTCCTGTACAGTCTGGCTTCCGCCATGGGCACAGGTGAAGCAGGCCCGGAATCCTTAAGTCTCAACGAGAGGCTGTTCCTGGCGCAGTTCGACACCATCCGCAAGATCGCGGAGGAAGGCTCCTGCGTAATCGTTGGAAGATGCGCGGATTATATATTAAGAGGCCT